>VXPN01000317.1 GCA_009839535.1 Boseongicola sp. SB0662_bin_57
CGCTGCGGCAACCGGAATGAACCCGTTGCCATGCAGACTTATGTATACTCGGTAGCGCTAGCCGAAGGACTGCAGCACCGGGAAGGTTTCGTTCAGCCACCAGCTGAAATCGGTGAATTGCCCCGTGAGAAGCAAGAGGCCAACAGTCCAAAGCAGCAGTCCCGTGACCCGCTCGATCTTGTCCATGTTGCGACGCATCCAGGTCATGAAGCCGGTCAGTCTCGGGAAGAACATCGCCACAAGCAGGAACGGGATGCCAAGGCCGGCGGCATAGAACGCGAGAAGCGCAGTGCCGCGCGCCACGTCAGCCTCGCTCGCGGCCAGCGACAGGATGGCGCCCAGTATGGGGCCGATGCAGGGCGTCCAGCCAAAGGCGAATGCCAGTCCCAGAATGTAGGCGCCAAATGCCGACCCGCCCCGGTTGCCTGCGTCAACGCGCATCTCGCGATCCATGAAGCCCAAGCGAAAGATCCCGATGAAATGGGCTCCGAACATCATGATCACGATCCCCGCAACCGTCACGAACCAGCCCTGGTTGGTCAGGAAGAAGCGTCCGAAGGCGCTGGCGGTAAAGCCGAGGAAGAGAAAAACCGTGGAGAGGCCGAGCACGAAGAAGATGGCCGAATTGCGCACGCGGCGGGTGGCTTGGCCGTTTGCCGCCTGCATCTCGGTTACGGACACCCCGCCCATGTAGGCAAGGTAGGGGGGCACGATGGGCAGGACGCAGGGGCTCAGAAAGGACAGGAAACCGGCTGCCAGCGCAACGAACATCGCTGGCAGGAGGCTAAGGTCGAAGATGTCAATGCCGAACATGGATGCCCTCTGGTTCCGAATCCGATAAATAGGGCACAACAATCCCTTCTGCCCAGACGCAGGGGGTCACAACTCGGTGGACAAGCTGAAACATGCCGCGTACCGCTCGCTCCGATGGAATATGACGAAGAACTCGATGCCTTGGGACTCTTGTGCCCGCTGCCAGTGCTGAAGGCCGCGAAGCGCCTGCGCGCAATGGCGCCAGGAGCGGTCCTGCGGCTGGTCGTGGACGATCCGGCAGCCGCCGTTGACGTGCCGCATTTCTGCAAGGAGCAAGGGCATGAACTCCTGAAGTCGGAAGAGCGGGGTGGCCTCCAGATCTACACGATCCGAAAGCCTGGAAGCGACGAGGAGTCCTGATGCTGTCGGCGGCGGACGGGATCGGGCAAAGCGCTTTGCCAACTTCATGGGATCCTTGCCCTCGCGGCCGCTGAGCTGACGCGCGGCACGGTCTTTCGGAACGCTTCCGGCGCTCGCGACTTTCGCAGGAAGCGGCCAGAAACGGAGGGCAAGCGGTTGATCCGACCTGCGTTCCGCCATGGCCCACCCTCCTTGCCGTCAATCGGGAGAGGACGTCGAAAGCCGGGGGAACCAGAAATTGGCGGGCGAACGCATGGCCGTCCGGACCGTCACGGTCCATCGGCGCATCAAGCTGACAGTCTTGAATGGGCTTTCTGATGAACTTCAGCATGAACGACATGGGCGAATGTGGCCGCTGGGTGCGGGCAGATTGCATCTCAGGACCGAATTTGGAACAAGGGTGCTGCAATGCGCGCTGCAGTGGTCAGAAATTTCAGCGAAGACCTCTCGATCGAGACGGTGTCGGATCCGGCCTGCCCGGATGACGGCGTGGTTTTGCAGGTGGCAGCCTGCGGTGTCTGTCGCTCCGACTATCACGGATGGGTGGGCAAGCATCCTCGGATCGAGAACGGCTCGATTCTGGGCCATGAATATTGCGGCACCGTGGTCGAGGCAGGGCCGCAAGCAAGGCACAGGATCGGAGACCGCCTGATCGCCCCCTTCATTCTGGGCTGTGGCAGCTGCCGGGCTTGCCAGACAGGTGTGTCCAACACCTGCGAGCACCAGATTGTTCCGGGATTTGGGTGGCCGGGAGCCTACGCCGAATACGTGGCCGCTCCATTTGACCACAATCTCGTTCATCTGCCTGAAACGATGGCGCCTGCTCTCGCGGCGGGCCTGGGATGTCGGGTTACGACTGCATGGCACGCCTTGACGGACCGCGCCAACGTCAGGGCCGGCGAATGGGTCGCGGTTCACGGCACCGGCGGCATTGGCCTGGCCACTCTGCTCCTGGCAAAGATGTTGGGCGCGCAAGTGGTCGTCGTTGACGTGGTCGAAGAGAAGTTGGCGCACGCAAGGCGGCACGGGGCGGATGCGGCCGTAAATGCTGCCGAGACCGACGCTGCCGAGGCAATCCGCGAGATCACTGGAGGCGGGGCGCAGGTCTCGGTCGAGGCCTTGGGGATCGAGGCGACCACCAACGCCTCAGTTGAGTGTCTTGCAACCCTTGGCCGGCATGTGCATGTCGGCATGCCCTCAGGCAGCGGGATGCTGCGGGTCAACATGCGGGCGATTTACGCCAAGCAGCTTTCGTTTTTCGGCACCCGCGGCATGCCGGCGTGGAAATACCCGTCACTGCTTGGGATGATTGAGCGTGGTGACGTGGACATCGCTCCGATGCTTGCGCGGGAAATTTCGCTGTCCGACGCCAGTGCGGAACTCAGGGCGATGAGCGGGCCAACTCCGCCCGGCACGGCCGTGATCACGGACCTGACGCGGTAGGCGCCACTCGTTCACTCGATGCCACAGGAGCGATCGGCGCCCCCAGGGCCTGGCGCGACCAAGGGCTTGAAAGCCGGAGTCGCAATGCCTTCGAAAGTGCTCCAGCAAGGGACAACCTGTAATCATTTCTTACGAAAAAGTAAAGAATTTATCGCGTTCATGAAGCAAGCCTGTCGATTATGCTCTGTCGCGGAACTTGTTGTGCATGGGCGATCCAGGCGGAAATGACCTCGAAATTTCTCAAGGTGACAATCGAGCGCGGGGCTGACGCGAAGAACGCGCAGCAGGTGTTCGACGTGCCTGCCCACGAAAGCCAGACCGTGCTCGACGTCGTGTCTTGGGTGCAGCAATTTGCCGATCCCACCCTGAGCTACAGGTTTGCCTGTCGGGTCGGGATGTGCGGCTCTTGCGCGATGATGGTGAATGGCGTGCCTCGCTGGACGTGCCGAACGCACATCTCGAAAGTCCTCGACGGCAATTCGGTCACGATCGGACCCTTGCGCAATTTGCCGATAATAAAGGACTTGGTCGTGGACATGGACCCGTTTTTTGACAAATGGGTCGCGGCTGAAGGCATGCATCATGGCGGGCTGACCCGAGACGATCCCGTTGCGTTGGTGGACGAGACGAGCGCGGCGCGGATCGAGGCGAATGCCGGGATCGAATGCATCAACTGCTCGGTCTGCCATGCTGCCTGCGATACGGTGGCCGGCAATCCGGAGTATCTTGGCCCGGCGGCGCTGCAACGGGCCTGGACCTTGCTGAACGACGCCAGGGACGAAGGGCGCGAAGCCGTTCTGGACGCGGTCTCTGGCAAAGGCGGGTGCCACAACTGCCACTCGATGGGATCCTGCACGGCCTATTGCCCGAGCGGGCTCGACCCGATGTCGGCCATTGCAGGGTTGAAGCGCGAGACCACCAAGTCGTTCCTGGAAAGGGTGCGCTGATGTTGAGTCTGCGTCTCTATCTTCTGCAAAGGATCACGGCGCTTTTGATGGCGCCCTTGGTGCTCGGGCACCTGGCGGTGATAGTCTATGCGACCCAGGGCGGTCTGAGCGCGGCGGAGATCCTCGGCCGCACGCACGGGTCCGTCCCATGGCTCCTGTTTTACGGCACCTTCGTTTTCGCCGTGTCGATCCATGCAGCCATAGGCGTGCGTGCGATCGTCCACGAGTGGGCTGGCCTGAAAGGCGTTGTTCTGGAAGTGGTCATGTGGGCCACGGGCTTTGGGCTCTTTGCACTGGGGGCACGCGCCGTCTGGGCCGTGACCTTTGCATGAACGCCGCGAAAGGCATTGCCTCGCGCGCCCATCCACTGTGGCTTGCCTATGTCCTGCACCGGCTTTCGGGCATCGCATTGGCGGTGTTTCTGCCCTTTCATTTCTGGGTGCTTGCCATGGCGGTGACGGCTCCCGCGCGCCTCGACGCATTCCTGGCAATGACAGGGGCGGGTGTGGTCAAGCTGGCAGAGTTCGGCCTGGTCTTCCTGCTCGCCGTGCACATGTTCGGCGGCCTGCGCCTGATGGCGTTGGAATGGCTCCCATGGCGCCCCTCGCAAAAGACCTTGGCCGCCGGAGTCGCGGCGGCATCGTTCTTGATCGCAGCTCTATTCTTGCTGAAGGCCGTGTGAGATGCGCATCTCTGACATTGAACGGCATGACACTGACATCTTGATCCTCGGTGCCGGCGGCGCGGGGTTGTTCGCGGCGCTTCACGCTCAGCAAAGCGCGCCCGACGGCACAAGGATCACGATCGCCGTCAAGGGCCTGATCGGCAAATGCGGATGCACGCGCATGGTCCAGGGCGGCTACAATGTCGCACTTGGCAGCGGTGACACGGTCGAGCGGCACTTCATGGACACGATCCACGGCGGCACATGGCTGCCCGACCAGGACATGGCCTGGCGCTTGTGCGAGCGGGCGGTGGTGCGCATTCGAGAGCTGGAAAACGAGATCGGCTGTTTCTTTGACCGCAATCCGGATGGCTCGCTGCACCAAAAGGCCTTTGCCGGACAGACTGCCGACCGGACCGTGCACAAGGGCGACCTTACCGGCATCGAGATCATCAACCGCCTGATGGAAAAGGTGCTCGCAAGCGGCGCCGAAAGGCTGCAGGAGCATCGCGCCGTCGGGCTGGTCCCGACAAGGGATGGCGCATCCCTCGCCGGCGTCCTGATGATCGACATGCGCTCCGGCCAGTTCCGGCTGGTTCGCGCCAGGACCGTGCTGATGGCCACCGGCGGCGGCCCGACCATGTACAAGTACCACACGCCGTCCGGCGACAAGACCATGGATGGCCTGGCGATGGCCCTGCGGGCGGGGCTGCCGCTTCGCGACATGGAGATGGTGCAATTCCATCCCACGGGACTCTTGGCGGGAGATCACACCCGGATGACCGGCACCGTGCTGGAGGAAGGGTTGCGCGGCGCGGGCGGTCGGCTGATCAACCACGCAGGCCAGCGGTTCATGTTTGACTATGACGCCAAGGGCGAGCGCGCCACCCGTGACGTTGTCAGCCGCGGCATCTATTCCGAGATGCGCAAGAACGACAATCCGGGCGAGAATGGCGTCTTCATCTCGATGTCCCATCTGGGGCAGGAGAATGTCCGTCAGAAATTCAAGGGCATGGTCAAACGCTGTGCGGACTGCGGATTTGACCTGGCCGCCGGCCGGGTCGAGATTGTGCCGACCGCACACTATTTCATGGGTGGTGTGGTGGTGGACGTGAACACGCGTACCGAGATGGAGGGGCTTTATGTCGCCGGTGAGGATGCGGGCGGCGCACATGGCTCGAACCGGTTGGGAGGCAACGGGGTGGCGAACTCGACCGTTTACGGCGGAATCGCGGGCGACACCATGGGAGCGGACGCTCCCGGCATGACGCTGCGCGATCCCGATGAAGACGTTCTGGCAGCTGAAGTGGATCGCGCGATCCATCCGCTCAGCCGCAAGCCCGATCTTGTCCTGCCCCTTCGGCAGAAGCTCCAAGACCTGATGTGGGATGATGTCGGCGTGATGCGGACCGAAACGGGGATGAGACGCGGTCTTGCCGGAATCGCCGAGACTTCAGGAGCATTGATGAACGTGGGTGTCACGGGAGACAATCTTGCCTTCAACCTAACCTGGCACGACTGGCTGAACCTGCGCTCGCTCTGCGACATCTCCGAGGTGATTGCCAAGGCCGGACTCGCCCGCGAAAACTCTCGCGGTGCGCACTTTCGCGAAGATCACCCCGATCCGGGCGCAATGGAGGACAGCGAGTTCACCGTGGCGCGCCTCAAGGACGGAATGGTGGAAGTGACCCGTGAACCCGTCCAGTTCTCCATTGTGCGCCCGGGCGAGACCGTCTTGCCCGATGGCGCACCCGAAACATTGGTGGCCGCGCAATGATTCCAGTCCAACTGATCCAGGAAACTGCCGAGGCCTTGATGGACAAGGCGGCAATTGAAATTCCCCAGGACTATCTGGACGGGCTTCGGGCCGCCGCCGAAACAGAAGATGGCGACCTGTCGTCCTTTGTCCTGAAGGCGATGCTCGAGAACTACGAGGTCGCGAAGGAAGACCGCCGTGCCATGTGTGGCGATACTGGCGTGCCAAGATGGTTTGTGAAGCTTGGCAATGAGACGCAAGTCGAGGGCGGCATGGTCGCCTTGGAAGCCGCCCTGCGTCGGGCGACGGCCAATTCCACCAACGACGTGCCCTTGCGCCCAAACCGTGTGCATCCGCTTTGGCGCACGGATCACAACAACAATGTGGGCATTGGCGCACCGGAGATCGAGTACGGGTTTGAGCCCGAGCCTGAAGGCGAATGGATCGACCTGATCACCGTTCACAAAGGCGGCCTGTTCGGAACGGACTATCGAATGCTCTTTCCGTCGGACGGCATTCAGGGGATCAGGCGGTTTTACCTCGACAGCCTCATGGCATTCGGCAAGCGCGGCCTCGCATGCCAGCCTGCGATCATCGGCATCGGCCTCGGCGGATCCAAGGACATCTGCATGACCCTGGGCAAGCGGGCCTCGACCCTGCGCGTGGTTGGCAGCCGAAATTCCGACGCGCGCATCGCGGAACTTGAGGATGAGTTCAAGGAGCTTGGCAATTCGATCGGCATGGGGGCGATGGGCTTTGTCGGCAAGAACATGGTCGTCGATTGCAACATTGAGGTTGGCTATTGCCATACGGGCGGCATGCCAATGTCGGTGCATGCCTTCTGCCTGTCCTCCCGTCGCGCGGTCGCGCGCGTTCATGCCGACGGCCGAGTGGCGTACCGAACGGACCCTGATTGGTTCACGGACTACCAACGCCGCGAGACGATTGACTGGGCACCCGTCATGGAGGCGGCGGAATGAGCGCCCCGCGCGAAGTCCGGTTGTCCACAACCCCGACTTCCAGGGCAATCGCCGATCTGCGGCTTGGCGATGTCGTTTATCTGGATGGGCTGATGTACACCGCGCGCGAAGGCGTGTACATGCGCGCGCTGGAGGATCTGGCGAATGTCCCGATGGAGCTTCCGTCGGAATCCGCGGCAAACTTTCATTGCTCGCCTGCCGCCCGGATCAATGCGGACGGTTCGTTTGACATGGGAGCTGTCACGGCGACTGCCTCGTTCCGTTTCGCCAAATGGCTGCCCGAGTGGATGGCCAGGACAGGTGCCAGGCTCATTGTCGGGAAGGGCGGGATGACGTCAGAAGACTACAAGGACTATTTCGTGCCCAACGGCGCCGTGTACCTGTCTACCGTCGGCTATGGCACGGGCGCCTTGCTCGGGCGCGGGGTGGAAAGGGTCGAAGCCGTTCACTGGCACGAGGAGCTGGGCGTGGCGCAGGCGATGTGGGTCATCAAGTGCAACCGCATGGGGCCGTTCATCGTGGCCTCTGACTTGAATGGCGACTGCCTGTTCGAGAGGGAAAATGCCAAGATCGCCGAGAATGTCGCGCGGGTCTACAGAGGGACGAAGCCGGCAGTGATGAAGCGCTACGGTGAAACCGATGACCGGATGGATGAAGTGATCTAGGTCCTGCGGAAAGTGCGGTCACCCGGAAGCCTCTCGCGCACTTTCGATGACGCTGCGTAGCGCGTCGTGGATCTCGTCGACGGCTCTCATCTTGATCTGGTCCTCGCGGTAGGCAAGGCCCAAGATCCGTGTCGGCGCATCGGGCCCGAGGTCAAGACGTTTCACCGGCACGTTGTCGTGCGGCTGGACGGCAAGGCTGGGCACAATGGAGACGCCAAGATTGGCGTGCACCATGCTCGCTATCGCTTCCGGACTGTCCAGTTCCATCGCCTCGGACACGCGAATGCGTTTCGACACAATCCAGTTGTCGATCAGCGTGCCAAGAACAGCATTCCGGTCAAAGCGGATATAGGGCCTTGACTTCAACAGCTTGATGGGATCATCCTCTTCCTCTCCGGGGGTCGCGATCAACTGCATGCGTTCGTGGGCCAGTTCACGAAACAGGACTCCCACCGGCATCAGATGCGGTTTCGTGATGACGGCGGCATCAATCGTGCGGCGCTCGATGCCCGCAAGCAACGTGCCGGTCAGCCCTGGCCGGATGTGCAATCCGATCTCGGGGAACCTGGACTTCAACACTGCCATGGCTCGCGGTGTCAGGCCTGTGAGGGTCGTCCGGAGTGCGCCCAGCGTGACAACGCCGGTCAGGCCGCCGTCAGCCAAGACCGACGGCACCAGATTGTCGTAGTCGGCGATCAGCTTGCGGGCCCTTGCGACGAGTTGATGGCCGGCGGGCGTCAGTTCCGGTGTTCTGGTGCTGCGATTGAACAATGCAATCCCGAGGTCCGCCTCCAGCGTCTGCATCTGTTGACTGACGGCGGCATGGGTGACGTGCACGGAATCCGCAGCCGCGCTGAAGGTCTTGGCATCCGCGATTGCAACCAGTGTGCGCAGCAGTCGAATTGTCATGGGTCCCGGCACCTCGCGTGAAAGCAGCGCTTTCAGAGATTGTAAGGTGATTTAGCTTCTCTGAAGCATAGCTTACTCTTAGACTGCGGAAAAGCCATCGGTGACTGGCAGTGGCTGGAGCTGGAGGGATCGACGACCACAAATCGACGGGCAGCTCTGCCCAGGCATGGCTCACTGCGGGCTTTTGAAAGCGAGAACCTAAACGATAGCATCGAACGGGAGGAAGCAATGGGAACATTTGATCGCGTGAAGGGCGTTTCGCGTCGCGATTTCTTCAAGATTGCAGGGACTTACGGGTTGAGCTCGACGCTCTTGGCTGCAGGGGCCCTGGGGGGCGCGATGACAACTGCAAATTTGGCCAAGGCCGCTGAATCGCAGTACAACCGCCGCTATGCCAAGGATGCCAGATTCAACCTGAAGTTCGGCGCGGCTGGCTTCAACCAGGACAACCTGCTGATCGAACGTGCAGGATGCCTTGAGTTCGTTCGCGACCTCGAGGAACGGACCGATGGCGAGATCCGCGTTGAGTTCATCGGCAACAACCAGATCTGCGGTCAGCTTTCCTGCGTCGAAAAGGCCCAGCAAGGCATCGTGGACATCTACGCGGCCTCAACCCAGAACTCCGCAGGCGGCGCGCCGTACCTGAACGTGCTGGACTATGCTTACATGTTCCGTTCCCGAGCGGACCAGTATCACTTCATGTACTCGCCTGCATCGCAGCGCATTCTGCGTGACCCGTTCGAGAAAATGCATGGCCTGAAATTCCTCTTCACGCACGCGGAACTGCGCGGCATCCAGCTTGGATTGGCTTGGGAGGACAGGGAGACCGTGACGTCGGTCGAGCAGCTCGCCGGAACCAAGAACCGCGTAACGGGCACGCAGCTCGGTCGCATCGCCATGCAGGCGCTGAACCTCAACCCGGTTCCGGTGGCCTGGGAGGAAACCCTTGACGGGCTCAAGCAAGGCCTGATCGACGGCGCCGAAACGTGGGCCTCGGCCGTGGCCTACGCCAACATGTCGCCCGTGGTCAGCCAGTGCGTCGACCTCCGTTTCTTCTGCGGTACCGAGCACACGGCGATGTCGGCCGCGACGTTCGACAGCCTTGACGGCATGTTGCAAGACGCCGTCATGGAATCGGCATATCTGACGCAGGTTCACGTGCAGGCCGCAAACGAGGCCGCGCTGGTCAACACGGTTGGCTTCTCGCATCCGCATCAGGGTCCTGACACGATCTTTGCAAAGAACAATGTCCGCGTCGCCGCCCTGTCGGATGCAGAGATCAGGAAGGCCGAGGAGATGTGCTCGCCCGAATTCCAGCCGCAGTTGTGGGAGCAGTGGCGCGAGCGGATCAACGGCTGGGCAGGAGGCATCGACACCTACCAGGAAATCTATGCCGAGGTGCGTACCAATCCGCACAAGCTCGCTGAAAACGTCGAGCCTCGCCGGTGGTGGAAAGGCTGAGTCAGTAGGTCCGGCAGCAGGCCAGCCCCGTTCGCGGGGCTGGCTTTTTTTTGCTGCGGGCGATACACCGTAGCGACAGGAAGGCGAGCACGTGTCGTACGTTGAGGACATAGCGGCGATTTTGTCGGCGGCAGTCGCACAAGATGCCTGGGCACTGCGCAACGCGATGAAGAGCGATGCAACCTGGATACTGGGTTTCATCGTCGCCATTGCCGGCGGGTGGGTTCTCGCGATGACTTACAGGCGCGTGCCTTTCCTGGACCGCCACCTCGAGCGCACGTTCATGGTCATGAGCTATCTTGCCATTGCCCTCATCATTTTCTGGGGCGTGGTCGACCGTTTTGTCTTCTCGAACCAGCAGCCCTGGTCCACGACAATCCCGCCGCTTCTGTTCATGATCATGGCCTGGTTCGGCGCGACCTACAACGTGCGTCTGCGGTCCCACCTCAGCTTTTCGGAATTCCGCAGCCGGATGGGTCGCAAGGCGCAAATGGCCTGCCTGTGCCTGGACAATGTGTTATGGATGGCATTCTCGGTGATTGTCATCGTGACGACGGCCCGTGCGGCCGCACTGTCCGCCTCCAATTTCCAGATCGTTCTCGGCACTGACAACGTCATGCAGTGGTGGTTTCTGCTTACAGCCCCGTTCGCATTTCTGCTGATGGCCGCCCGCGTGGTCGAGAATGTTTACGAGGACGTCGAAAACTACCGGAATGGCCATGAACTGATCCAGACGACTGTCATCGGAGGTGGGGAATAGTGTCCGACGGAACCATTATCACGCTCATCTCCATAGGCGTCTCGTTCTTGTTCATGCTCGGCGTGCCGGTCTTCTTGGTGATCGCGTCTTGGGTTGTCGGCTGTTCGTTTGTCTTGGGGCTAACGCTCGACAACATGGGTGCCGAGCTTCTGAACGTGTTCAACAAGGGTTTTGCGCTCTTGGCCATGCCGCTCTTTATCCTGACAGGGGACCTCATCAACAAGTCAGGGATCGCGCGCAGGCTTTCGGATTTCGCCTATGCCTGTCTCGGCTGGGTGCGCGGCGGTCTGGGGATGGCATCTCTTGGCGCTTGTGGGCTCTTTGCGGCCATTTCCGGCTCGAACTCCGCCACGACCGCCACCATCGGTTCGATGCTCCATCCCGAAATGGTCAAGGGCGGCTATGACGAGCGCTTCTCTGCCGCAACATCCGCAGCAGGCGGCACGGTCGGAATCATCATCCCGCCGTCGATCATTTTCATCGTGTACGGGTTCCTCTTGAACCTTCCCATCTCCGACCTCTTCGTTGCAGGCATTCTCCCTGGAGCGTTGATGGTGATCGGCATGCAGATTGCGTGCTGGCTGATTTGCCGGGCCAATGGATGGGGTTACCTGATCCAGCTGAAATTCAACCGTGTGCTCAAGACCGCATTCGGCGCCTGGCTGGGCTTTTTCGCAATAGGCCTCGTGCTCTGGGGAATCTACACGGGCAAGTTCTCTCCAACCGAGGCGGCCGGCGTCACCGTGGGCTTCTGCATCATCGCCGGATTGCTGAGTTGGGTCGCGAACCATGTGCTGAAAATGGACATGGCCCGGGACTGGTCGGAGAAGTCATATGCCGAGATGCTGGTGGTCGAAGGCTTCACCCTGAAGGAAATTCCCGGCATCACGATGCGCTCGGCCCAGATCACCGGTGTTTTGGCACCGCTGATCGCGATTTCGGTGGTCATGCAGCAGATCCTGTCGCTCCTTGGCGCACAAGGCGTGATTACCGATTTCCTGACGTCATTGGGCGGATATTATCCGGTGCTCCTTGCCGCGATGGCCATCGTGTTTGTTTCCGGCATGGTCCTGGAGTCCTTGCCGGTGACGATCATTCTGGCACCGATACTGGCGCCAATCGCGGCGAGCGTGGGAGTGGACCCGATCCACTTTTCGGTGATCTTCCTGGTTGGGGCATCCATCGGCTTCATCACGCCGCCTTACGGGTTGAACCTTTACGTTGCATCCGGGGTGACTGGCGTGCCTTATTTCAGGCTGATCAGATATACAGTGCCCTACCTTGTCGCCCTGGTCTCGGTTTGGCTGCTGGTCGCGCTTGTGCCAGAGACCGCGCTTTTGCTGCTCCCAGGCCGATGAGGATGCCTTGAACGACTGCAACGGATCGCTGCAAGAAGGCAATCTGATGGGCGGCACGTGGCGCGGCGCTGACAGCAGAGCCGCAATTGTGGTCACCAATCCAGCAACAGGCGAACGTGCCGGGCCATGTTCCCGATTGCGATGCCGGTGAAACAGGCCGGGCTGTCGCAGCCGCTTCGCGTGCCTTCGAAGACTGGTCGCGCAGGGATCTGAGATGTCGGGCCGGCTTGTTGCATAAGTTGCGTGACTCGCTGAAGGACAATCGGGAGTCGCTCGCACAGCGGCTGACTGCCGAACAGGGCAAGCCCTTGGCCGAAGCCCGTGGTGAAATCACGATTGGTGCTGCCTGAATCCGCTGGCTCGTCGAGGAAGCACGCCGAGCCCGTGGCGAGATTGTGCCAGCGCCCACCGCTGACCGCGGGCCATTGGCTGCACGCCATCCGGCTGGCACGGCAGGGGCAATCACGCCATGGAGCTTCCCCTCGTCCATGCTGGCGCGCAGGTTCGGTCCGGCACTGGCGGCTGGATGCACCGTGGTGGCCAAGCCAGCCACCGCCACGCCCTGTTCCGGGCCGGTCTGGGGCAAGCTGTGCCAGGATGTTGGCTTTCCCGACGCAGGCGCGATCATGGCCGGGCGTCAAGATGCGGCGTGGATGCCCGTTGTCCGGAACACGTCCTTGCCGCGTGACGTTCAGCGCTCCCGTGACCACCAGCCGATGCGCCGTGGCTTCTTGTCGGCATCGCCGCCGTCCGCCGAAGCCATCACCGGATCCGGGGCAGGGCCCGTTTCCGGTTCGCTGGCCGGCTTGAAGGCAGGCTCGCTTTCGGGCAACGCCTCCGGCACCTGGGTCGAGGCATCCAGAACTTCCGGTTGGGCCGGGGGCTCCATGTCCGCCGAAGGTTCCTCTTTCTTGCGGCTGCGCCGCCGCTTGGGCTTGGATTCGGTCGATGCCCCTTCGTCGCCTGCGCTCACGGCTGTCGCTGCATCCGCGTCACCGACATCCTCGGCGGTTGCGTCAGCTTTCTTGCGCTGACGCCGTTGGCGCTTGGGCTTCCGATCGCTGCCGGAATCGTCCGTCTTCGCTTCCGGGTCCTTCTCAGGCGTGTCCGGCTTGACGTCCGCCTCCGCCTCTGTTCCGGCCGCGAACTCGGCGCTCTCTTCACCTTGCCCGTCAACGCCTTTTCCGCGGCGACGGCGGCGGCGGCGGCGCCTTTTCTTCGGACGGCCATCGTCTTCGGAAAGCGTCGCGTCGACACCCTCCTCAGGTGTCGCTTCGTCATCTGCGCCGGCCATGAGCGAGGCATCGGCGGACACCACTGGCGCACTCGATTCAATCCTGCGAGAAGTGGTCTTGAACTTCTCGATCGAGAATTCCGGCGGAACAAGGTGGGGATCCGCTTCTAGCCTTACGGTCATGCCATAGCGCATTTCGATCTGGGCGATGTGCTCGCGTTTCGTGTTCATGAGGAAGTTGATGACCGGCACCGGAACCCTGAGCAGAACCTCCCTTGACCTCTTTCGCACACCTTCCTCTTCCAACTGGCGCAGGATTGTCAGGCCAAGGCTGTCGATCGAGCGCAGGAGGCCGGTGCCATGGCAGGACGGACAAGGCTGCGTTGAGGCTTCAAGCACGCCTGGCCGCAGCCGCTGACGCGACATCTCGAGCAGGCCAAAGCCCGAAATGCGACCAACCTGTATGCGTGCCCGATCCGTTTTCAGCTTTTCCTTGAAGCGTTTCTCGACCGCAGCGTTGTTCTTGCGCTCGTCCATGTCGATGAAGTCGATCACGATGAGGCCGGCAA
>VXPN01000490.1:0-7871 GCA_009839535.1 Boseongicola sp. SB0662_bin_57
TCGGTGCCATGCCGAACTGCGCCAGCGAAGCGGCTATGTTCATGGCGACCCCACCCGGACGCCGGTCAATGCGCCCTGGTACGTCAGAGCCTTCCTTCATGGCAATGCCTGTGCGGCCAATCACGTCCCAATGCGCTGATCCGATGCAGGGAATCCGGCTGGCGCTGGTCATGGAATTCCGGTGTTGCACCTGCCCCCGACCAGCGAGGCAGACGAATTCAGGTCGTTCGCAAATTTCCGTTCCAGCGGCGCCAATCTGCCGGCGAAGTTCACGTTCAGGCGGCGCCCAGCCTCGGTCAAAGAAGCCTGCCCAGGAAGGCGATTTGACAGTTTCTTTCCGGCATGCCCTTCAGGAGGCCTGCCTTGCCGACTGACGGCGGCCTGCGAGACGTCCAGATCGTCCGCGGCGCCAATGAAGCGTTGATGTCCAGCTGCGGCCTCGAAGCTCCGCGGCCAGTTGCGCGACGGCGCCATGGCAGTGCATCTCCACGGTATGAATCTTGCCTGTATCCAAGCCTCAAACTTTGTTGCTTGTCCAGAGCATGACGCCAGCGATACTGGTCCCACGGTCCCGGGTCATGGAGCGTGCTGAATGAAACGAGCCTGTTCGCAAACAATGTGCCCGCGCGAACAGGACGACACCTCAGAGCGACTTCCAATGGACTTGCTGCAATAGGTCGCATCGCGACACGAACCGCTTCAAGACTGTCCATGTCAGCGATGATCTGA
This sequence comes from Boseongicola sp. SB0662_bin_57, assembly GCA_009839535.1. Taxonomy (GTDB): domain Bacteria; phylum Pseudomonadota; class Alphaproteobacteria; order Rhodobacterales; family Rhodobacteraceae; genus JAJEFO01. The sequence goes on from VXPN01000490.1 coordinate 730, forward strand.
TCGAGTTCCACGGCCTGGATACGGATCCCTTGGACCGGGATAGCCTCCTCGCTCCTTGGAAGAGACCATGATGCCGTGGAGCGCATTGCAATTCGTCCCTTTCTGCGCTGATCCTGCAGCTCGATCCAATGGACGCCCAAGAAATGAATGCAGCCTCAGGCAACAACTTGCTGATCGTCGTTTCGGACGAGCACCGCAAGGACACGATGGGCTGCATCGGCCACCCCTTTGTCAGGACGCCGAATCTCGACGGCCTCGCGGCCCGCGGGACGGTTTTCGAGAACGCCTACACGCCGTCGCCCATCTGCGTTCCCGCACGCGCCGCCATGGCGTGTGGCGACTACGTTCACAACATCGGCTGCTGGGACAGCGCCACCCCCTATCGCGGCGCTCCCCGGAGCTGGATGCACCACCTGCGCGACTGCGGCATCGAGGTCACTTCGATCGGAAAGCTGCACTTCCGCTCGAGCGAGGACGACAACGGCCTCTCGCGGGAAATGCTGCCGATGCATGTCGCTGGCGGCGTCGGATGGCCTGTCGGTCTCTTGCGCGAAGATCCGCCGCGATTCGATGCCGCTCGGGAACTCGCTGCAGATGTGGGCGCGGGAACGAGTTCCTATACAGACTACGACCTGGAAATAACCGAGGCCGCATGCGATTGGCTGCTTGCGCGCCGAGCTTCGGAAACCCCGTGGGCGACATTCGTGTCCCTGGTCAGCCCGCACTATCCTCTTGTCGCGCCATCGAAGTTCTACGACCTCTACGACCCGGAGGCCGTCGACTTTCCGGTCGCATATGAGCATTGGCAGCGGCCCCGGCATGCCGAGTTGAATAACATTGCCCGGTTCTTCGACTACGACCGGCACTTCGACCGACGAAGGGTGCGCGAGGCAAGGGCCGCATACTACGGCCTCGTTTCCTTCATGGACGACTGCGTGGGACGCATCCTGTCCGCGCTGGACCAGTCGGGGCAGGCGGACAACACGGTGGTCGTGTACGTTTCGGATCACGGCGACATGATGGGCGATCATGGCCTATGGACCAAGCAGGTCATGTACGAGGCGTCGGCCGGAATCCCCATGATTGCCGCGGGCCCCGGATTTCCCGTGGGGAAGCGGGTCGGCACCGGGACTAGCTTGGTCGATCTGGCGGCGACGGCGATCGACGTTACCAACGTCGTGGGACACATGGATGAATCCTTCCCGGGACGCTCGCTGCGCATGATCGCTCGGGAGCGGGACGATCCGAACCGTACCGTGTTCAGCGAGTACCATGACGGCGGCTCGACGACCGGAGCCTTCATGGTGCGGTGGGAGAATTGGAAGTTCGTACATTATGTCGGGCACGACGCCCAGCTGTTCGACCTGGCGCAAGACCCCCATGAACTGCACGATCTGGCCCTCGACGGGGTGAACGATCCCGCCATTTTGGCTGCCTGGCGGGAAGGCGAGAGGCGGTTGAGGGCCATTTGCGATCCCGAAGAAGTCAACGCCCGATGTTTCGCCGACCAAGGTCGCAGGATTGCGGAGCTCGGCGGTTTCGAGGCTTGCAGAAGCGCATATGCGTTCAATCACACGCCGGCGCCAGGCGAGTGGCGTGCTCTGGAAGAATGCTCCGAATCGTGACCCCACTCTGGCTTCGCCAGACATGATTCGTTGGAGTGCGTGTGCATGAGTGTCCGCCGCAATCCTGATCGGACACGCGACATCTTCGTGCTGACCGCGACTGCCCGGGGTTTTGCATCGATGGTCAGGTTTCCGGAGACGCGAGGCGTCTGGGCGACCCGCACAGGGGCCTGTCCGCACAGCGGGCGCGCAATTGGCGAATTTCAATCGAGGAACCTGCCTTTGGTTTCGCGTGACTGTCCGGTAGCACGTCAGCGGCGGCGAAACGCTGATCCACAGGGAGCGCCCGGCAGGTCCGGACGCGTCGATGGGGCAGATGGGCTGGAAACGCCACCTTCGGAAACCCATCGACGGACTCGCCGTTTGCATCCGAAACCTGATATACGATCTGCACCGGTGCGCTGCCTGCGATCGCCTCCAGGCATTCGCCTTGATCTTGCTGCCGCGTTTCGAGACCACGGACATGGGCGCCAGGGAGGAGCGCAAGATCAGAACGAACTCCCCGCACTCAACGCTCGGTCTGGCGCACTACCGCTCTCGGCGGAAGCTTGCGTGGATGTTCGGGAAACATGCAGGCGACTTTTCATCGCCAACACTCTCGGGATCACACAATTCTGTCGCACGGCAGGGCGATTTCGGTCTTGTCAGTGCTCCCGCCTTTGATCTGGTCGATCAACAATGAAGTCGCCGCCCGGACCATTTTCTCAAATGGCATGCTGACCGAATGGAGATCGTAGGCGTTCAGTCTTGCGAGCAGGGATTGCCCAAAGCCGACAATCATGGGATCTTGGATTTCCTGCCCGCCACGAGGTTTCACCGCGTCCTGCGCGGCAACAGCCAGCAGGTCGCTTGAACAGAAGAACCCGTCGGGCGGCTTGGGCAGGTTCATCAACTCCATCGCTGCCGCGTGGCCCCGGTCGTAGTCGTTGACTCCGGCGAGCCGGGTCACCGGCTGGTAGCCGTAGAGTTCTTCTATACGCTGCACAAAGCCCGCCATGCGTTCCTTGGTCACCGTGGCATCGGCGTTGCCGCCGATGAAGGCCGGGCGCATGACGCCGTTTTCGTGCATGTAGTCGGCGACCAGCGCGGCGCCAGCGTGATTGTCGCAATGGACCGAACTGTATTCGGGGCGCAGAGACCGGCGGCCGACGACCACAATCGGCTTGTTCTGGGCCTCGCAGCTCTGCGCAAGCTGATCCGGCAGGTGCGAGGCCGCCACCAGCAACCCATCAACCTGGAACTGCAGGGCGGTATCGACCGATGCAATCTCGCTGCGCTCGTGGCTGACATTCAACAGGATCGCGTGGTAGTTCCGCTGCTGCGCCTCGGACGAAACGAAGCGGAAGAGGTCGAGATGTTCAGGGTCGTCGAAGTTGTTGACCAGCAAACCGATCAGGTTCGACCGCCGCCCGGCCAGGACGCGCGCGGCCATGTTCGGGCGATAGCCGAGTCGCCCGGCAACGCTCAGCACCCGCTCTCGTGTGGCCTCGTTCACCAGGCCGGCATCGGAGAAGCTGCGCGACACCGTGGTCAGCGACACGCCAGCACGGTCAGCGACGTCTTGGGCGGTGACATTGCCGTGGTCCCGGCGGGATGCCTTTGCTTCGCTCACGGTCCGCATTTTCTTCCATCAGCTGGACCCTCACCCGAACGCAAAACGAAATGGCATGCGGTCACTTTCTCGAAATGCACCGGCTCGGGCACGTATCCAACTGGGTGAATGGGCGAAGGTGGTGGTTCAGTGGCCAGTTCCCATTTTTCGGCGCGGTGGGCAAGGTCGAGCGTCGGCACGGCAGCAAGCAGCGTTTTGGTGTATTCGTGCTGCGGGTTGGCGAAAACCTGTTCCCGCGTAGCCGTCTCGACGATCCGGCCCAGATACATCACCGCGACCCGATGCGAAACCCGCTCGACCACCGCCATATCGTGGCCGATGAAGAGGTAAGAGATTCCCATCTCGGCCTGCAGCTCCATCATCAGGTTCAGCACTTCGGCCTGGATCGACACATCCAGCGCCGAGACCGCCTCGTCGGCAATTATCAGCTTGGGCTTTGGAGCCAGGGCACGGGCAATGGCGACGCGTTGGCGCTGCCCTCCGGAAAGCTCGCTGGGATAGCGCCGGAGAAAGGCTCGCGGCAGGCGAACCCGGTCGAAGAGTTCCGCTGCGCGGTCCTCGAGCGCGCTGCCGGCCTCCAGCTTGAAGTTCCTCAGCGGCTCGATGACCTGCTCCAGTAGCGACATGTGCGGGTTGAGCGAGCCGTAGGGATCCTGAAAGATCATCTGCATGTCGCGGCGGGCCAGCCGCATGCCCTCGTCGGAAAGTGCCAGCAGATCCCGCCCGTCAAAGATGATCTCGCCGCTGTCGGGGCGTTCCAGCCGCAGGATGCAAAGCCCGGTCACCGACTTGCCGCTGCCGCTTTCGCCAACCAATGACAGCGTTTCGTTTTCGAGAATGCGGAACGTCACGTCCTCAACCGCGTGAGCGTTGGCGACGGTCCGGCCCAACCAGCCGCCTCGGATCGGGAAGCGCTTGGTCAGGTGCTTGACGTCGAGCAGGACGCGGCTACCTGGCTCAAGCTGCTTGTCGACGTTGCATTCGGTCGTGGCGACGGTTTCCATGGGCTCGGGCAGGGCCTTGCCGGTCATATCGCCGAGTTTCGGAACCACGGCTAGAAGGGCCCGGGTGTAGGGGTGCCGCGGATCGGTCAGCACTTGCTCGACCGGTCCTTCCTCGGTCACGCGGCCACTTTGCATCACCACAACCCGGTCAGCCATCTGCGCTACGACGGCCATGTCATGGGTGATCAGGAGAACTGCGGCGCCGGTTTCGTCCCTTAGCTTGCGAATGAGTGCCAGAATCTCGGCCTGTACCGTCACGTCGAGCGCCGTGGTGGGCTCATCGGCGATCAGGAGTCGCGGCTCGCACGCCAGCGCCATTGCGATCACGATGCGCTGGCGCATGCCACCGCTAAGCTCGTGCGGGTATTGCTTCAGCCGCCGTTCGGGCTCGGGGATGCGTACCTGTTTCAGCAGCTCGACCGAGCGGTCGGCGGCCTCTTCCTGGCTCATGTCGCGGTGCTGCTGCAGGCTTTCGGCCAGTTGCCAGCCGATCGTGTATGAGGGGTTCAGCGCCGTCATGGGCTCCTGAAAGATCATGCCGATCTCGTTGCCTCGGATCGTGCGCATCCGCGCCTCATCTGCCGCACGCAGGTCGATCCCGTTTCCACTGCCGCTTTCCAGTGTCAGCCGGCCGTCTGCCACCCAGCCTCCGGAGAACTTGGTCAGCTGCATCAGCGTGTAGGCAGAGACAGACTTGCCGGAACCGGACTCGCCTACGATGCAGACGATCTCGCCCGGCTCGATGGTGAACGAGACGTCCTGGACTCCTGCAATCGCGCCGCGTTTGGACGGGAACTCGACACGCAGGCCTTCGACATTTACGAGCGGCTTGTTCATCCTCTGCCCCCGGTTCCAATAGCGAACCAGCGCCATCGCTGCGCCGGATCTGTGACGGCGCGCACCCAGTTTGCCACGAGGTTGAGACAGAGCGCGGTGAGAAAGATCGCCAGCCCCGGGAAAGCCACAAGCCACCAGGCGGATCGGATGTGCTCGCGGCCGTCAGCGATCATCAGGCCCCAGGACGGGTCAGGCGGCTGCACGCCGAAGCCGAGGAAGCTAAGCGAGGCCTCGCTTAGGATCAGGATCGCGATTTCGAGCGTGTAGAGCACCAGGATCGGGGCGACCACGTTGGGCAGGATATGGCGGAACACTATTCGCCGGCCCGAGGCGCCCATGGCCTTGGCGGCTGCCACATAGGTCTTCGACCGCGCCGCCAGCGCCAGCCCGCGCGACATGCGTGCAAAGACCATCCAGTGCAGCACCGCGAAGACCAGGATCAGGTTGGCGAACCCGCCACCCAGGATGAACAGAACGAAAAGCGCCACAAGAAGCGACGGCAGCGACAGCATGCCGTCGACGAAGCGCATGACCAGGTCCTCGTAGAGCCCGCCGTAGTAGCCAGCCGTCAGTCCGGCGATGACGCCGAAGAAGCAGGATAGCGTCGCGCCCAAGAGACCCACCGAGACCGAGACTCGCGCGCCATAAATCAGCCGCGTGAACAGGTCCCGTCCCAACTCGTCAGTGCCAAGGAGGTAGAATAGCCCCTTTTTCCCGGTTGAGAATGGCGGCAGCATGCGGTCGGCGAGGTTGAGCCCGGTGGGTTTGTGCGGGGCGAGGAATTCGGCGCCTACGGTGAATGCGACGAGGGCCAGCAGGAACAGCACCGCCGCAGCCGTGATCTTGTCGCGCCGGAGTGCGCGCAGATAGTCACGGAGATTCTCGCGCTCGTCCTTGGGATCGATGGCGTCCTCGATGTCCGGATTGCTCAAGCCTGCCATCGAGTCACGCCTTCTGTCCAAGCTGGATCTGCGGGTCGATGATGCGATAAGCGAAATCGACCAACAGATTGACGATGATCACCAGGGTGGCCACCACGGTGATCGAGACCTGAATGATCGGCAGGTCGCTGCGGCTAAGGCTGTCGATGATCAGGAGTCCGATGCCCGGCCAGGCAAATATCTTTTCCACCAGAATCGCGCCGGTGAGCAACGCGGACAGTTCGTCACCGATCATGGTTATGATGGGGATCGCTGCGTTGCGCAGGGCGTGCAGCAAGACCACGCGCCACTCGGCCACACCCTTGGCGCGGGCGGTGACAACGTAGGGTTTCGCCAATTCGTCCAGCATGGCGCTGCGCGCCACTTGGGCGATGCGCCCGATGGGCCGAGCGGCGAGCGTTAACGCCGGCAGGATAACATGCGCCGGCTCGCCGTACCCCCCCCGTCGGAAGCCAGCCGAGCTGGACCGCGAACAGCACGATCAGCATCAGCCCAAGCCAGAATTGCACGATGGAGACCCCGGCCAGCGACAGCACGGTGACCAGCCGATCTGCAAGATGCCGCGGGTAGGCGGCCGCGATCACGCCCATGCCGAGCCCAATCGGAACGGCGATGGCCATGGCGACGCCGGCCAGGAGGAAGGTGGCAGGCAGGCGCTCTGCCACCAGATCGACCACTGGCACGCCAATGTCCTTCAGGTCCGCCTCAGGGATCACCGAGAAGCCATAGCGGTAACTGACGCCGAAGTCGCCCTGCAGGAGCCCACCCATATAGCGCACCCATTGCAGCCAGAGCGGGTCGTTCAGGCCGGCCGCACGGCGCAGGTTTTCCAGCGCGATGTCATTGGCACCGGGGCCGAGCATGTTGAGCGCCGGATCACCAATCATGCGGCAGGCGAAGAAGACGAAGGAGACCGTGATCAGCAGCAGGAGAACGGAGTTGATCACCCGCTTCAAGAGGTAGGGCATACGTCCGTTTATCCGCCAGGGGGATGGGTTAGACAAGCCGAGGCGCCCCGGGGGGGGGGCCCACACCCCCCCCCCCGGGTCGTATAAAAGCAAAAGATATAACCCCAGAAATAAGTTGTGTGGTCGGAAAGGTAAATGAGGTTAGTGCGGGAAGT
>VXPN01000490.1:7881-13723 GCA_009839535.1 Boseongicola sp. SB0662_bin_57
CCCGTGGGGCGCGCCGGTTCTTCGCCCAGGAGGTTATTCAGCCGGAATCAGATAGACCGCCTGAATTCTGTGGTCGGTGCCGAAGGTGAATTCGGTTCCTGCCTTCACCAGGTAACCGCGGTCGAGGAGCGCCAGCGGGACGATCAGGTGCCGGTCGTGGACATATTCGACCAGTTCCTTCATCCGCTCGTTCCGGTCGTCGCCAAAGCTTGCGAGTGCTTCGAACAGCTTGGCATCGAAATCGGAATCACAGTAGACCGACGACCGCGACGGCCCCTTGGGGTCGCTGATGTCCGGGCAGGCATAGTTCGAGTGCAGAAGCAGCCCATAGTCGCCCGAGGGATTGCCCTTGACGTGAACCTGCATCATCTGCCGGTCCGGTTCGTCGGCGTAGCCGGCGATGCGGACACGCGGGTTGAACTCCTGAGGGGTCTGCACCTTGATCGTGGTTTCGATGCCAGAGATGTTCAGCATCGCGCCGATGGCCTCGACGATTGGCTTGATCCGCGGGGTGGTATCCCGCCCTACGACCTCGATGTTCAGCACATCGACATCGACGCCGTTTGCCTTGGCTTCAGCGAGAAGCTCCATGGCGCGTTCCGGATCGTAGGTGTAGGGCTGCACAGCATCGTTGAAACCAATGGTGCCCTTAGGGCCAAGCTGTCCCTGCGGCACAGAAGCCATGCCCTGCAGATCGGCAATGCCGGCGATGTCGATGGACAAGAAGACCGCCTCGCGTACCCGCGGATCGGCAAGCACGGGGTGGGCATGCAGCGAATGATCGAGACGGCCATAGAGATAGGTCGTCGACGGGCCGGTCACGCAGTCATAGTCGGCGGCATTCGCTGCGCGCATGCATTCGTCGGCCGAGGGGAACATGCCCAGCTGTGCCTCACCCGACTGAACCATCGCCACGCGGGTGGCGTCTTCTGCCCGGAACATGAACTTCAGGTCCGAGTAGGCCGGTTTGGTTGTGCCATAGGCATCGTCAGCGCTCAGCCCCCACCAATCGGGGTTATGGGTCGCCGTCCAGTACTGGCCCTTGGCCCACTCACCGAAGACATAGGGTCCAGTGCCGACGGGTGTGTCGAAATGCTCCTCCGGGCTGTTGTCGAGCTGCGCTGCAGAAGAGATGCCACCCAGCGTCATGCGGAACTCCAGCAGCGGATCGGCCTTGCTTGACACCACCTCGACGGTGCTTTCGTCGATGGCGTTGGCGGTGATTTCACCGGGGCCGGCATATTCCTGGATGGTGAACGCCCTTTCGGGGCTCCAGACCCAATTGATCGACTTGGCCACCGCTTCGGCTGTCATGTCGGTTCCGTCGTGGAACTTGACGCCCTGTCGGATGGTGAAACGCAGTGTGCTGCCATCGATGCGTTCCCAGCCGGTTGCGAGTACGCCCCGCATCTCGCCTGAAACCGGATCAACCGCGATCAGCGTTTCCACAACATTGCGCAGCCCAGTGGCGTTGATTTCCTTGTAGGTGCCTTGCGCGGCAAGGTCCTGTGGTTCCTGATTGACCGCGACGACAAGGGTGCCGTGGGTAGGCTCGGCATATGCGGCCACGCCTGAAAATGCGAGAGCGGAACCGGTCGCCCAAAGCATCCCGAGTCCGCACGAGCGAAGATAATTCATCTGATTTTCACGCTTGAATCCCCGACGTGTAGGCCCGGGAGGAAAGCGCGCCCCTTTGCTGTTTGTGTTGAAACGGGTCGGGCAAACCACCACCCGCCCCGAAGACGAGTCGCCCCGCCTGGACGGAAAATCCGTGATGCGGCTTTCACTGCCATGCGGCTCACATCGCTCGCGGGGTTGCAATGGTTTCCCCGGCAACGTCGCCCGAATGCGGGCGCCCCTCGCACAACTTGACCACCCGCATTCCGATTCGCCCCGCTTCGTGCCTGATCTGGCGCGTCTGCTGACGAATCTTCCAGAGCTTGGAACAGAGGAAGCGTCCCAAGGTGGGTCTTTGACGCATGGTTCAAGGTAGATTGGATGATGGTCTCCTTTCTTGTGCCGGTCAGCGAGGGCCTTTGGGACTTTCGCCCTTCAAGCCTCTCTCTTCAGGGAGAGGTCGCTGACCTGACTTTCCCGTCTGTCCTGACCAGATGAAATGACAGCGCTTTCATAAAGTCAACTCCGTTTGCCATTGCTTTTATGCATTCAATGAACTTCAAGATCCCCGCGCATTTCCTGTTGATCAAACTCTGACACCACCAATATTGTGATAGCGCTTTCATAACGGAATCCGAAGCCTCGCCATGCCGGGAGGATCCTACAAGAGCGATGTCCTGATTGCCTTGGCCGGAGAGTCCGGCGCGGGAAAGTCCACCTCTGCACAAATGCTTCAGGTCATGGGCTTTCATCTGATTGAGCTGACCAGGAGATTGCGGGGTGAGGCGAAGGCCTTGTTTGGTGCGCCGACGCGTGCCGACATTCAGCGTTATGCCCGCGAGGTGCAGGGCAATCACGGCAACGATCACTATGCCCGGACCGCGCTGGAGGAATTTGGCGACGAGACCCGCGGCGACATCGTGCTGGACGGAATCCGAAACCCGGATGAGTTGGACTATGTCACTGGTTTCACCGCCCGTACCGCGCGGGCCTTTTGGTTGCTCGCCGTCGTGACACCGGCCGAAACCCGATTCGCCCGCGTGAAGAGGCGTAACCGCGCAGGCGATCCAACCGAATTCGATCATTTCCGCGAGGACGACCGTCGTGCGCTGGGAGACGGCAAGTCGGGTTTCCAGACCAATGCATACCTGATCGAGAGGGCGCATAGGCGGATCGAGAATACAGGAGACCCGGGAGATCTGGAAATTGCGCTGGTCGAAACTGTCGCGGCAGTGCGTGGTGATGGCTGATTCCGCGCCCGGCGGCAGCCACCACCACGACCGCAGCCAGGCCGCCCTCGACATCACCGACCGTGCGACCGACATGGCCCTGTCTTGTTTCCACGGCGGCGACAGGTTCCGCGCGATGTCAAAGAAGGCCAAGATGGACCTTGTGACAAAGGCCGATCAGGAGATTGACCGGTTCATCAAGGCCGAGCTTGCGCGGCATGCCCCTGAGGACGGCTTTCTCGGTGAGGAATCGGGCAGCGGCGAGGGCGAAGCGCTTTGGGTGGTCGATCCGCCCGGCGGTACGGCCGGACTTTCTGGCAGGGTTGCCGTTTTGGGCGGTGTCGATCGGGCTTGTCGAGGCGGGTTCGCCGGTCGTCGGGGCAATCTCAGTGGCGTTTCCTTGGGATGCTGCCGGAGCCGCGCTGATCCGCGGGGCAGGAGGTGTTGCTGACTGCAAGTTCGGTGCCCCTGCCGTTGCGAATGAAGCCAGATTGTTGCAACCAATGGCCGTCTGGGTTTCGCGGCGCAAGATGTCAGAATCTGCGCTTTGGCAAATGAATGCACGCGACGGAAATTCCGCCTGAATTCCGCTGCTTGGTCTGACTTGCGACCGTTCCCCGAACGTAATTTTGCCGGAAAGTCCGTCTGCGATCGGAAGGCTGGATTCGAACGCCGAAGCCGTGAAGTTCCGTGTCACGGACATTGCGAACGGACTTGCCGGGCGTAAGGGTGCCGCATTGGCAAGCCGTGATCCCTTGGACCCAGGCCAGGACTGCTGCGCTCCACCGCCTCAGGGAGACGGGCTGGCTTCCTTGCGCCAGGCTCGCCAATCTTCCGGAGTGTCCAGATCCCGAGTGGCGCGATCGCCCTGCAGTTGCACGAGAGCGATCGTCTCGTCCTTCAGGACGGCGCGACCGCCTTCATCACCGGTCAGCTTGGCGAACTGCGGCAGAAGCCGTGGTGGCACGATCAGGGGCGTGCCCGGCTTTCCTGTGGCGTCCGTGGCCCGGGTCGGCGTGTCGCTGCCTGTGGCATCGAAGCTTTCGATGACAATACTGAGGTCGGAAGCGGCGATCCCCGGGACGTCCGGCAAAAGGATCATCATGGCGCGACCCGGAGCAACTTGCATTACGTGCAGGGTTGCAGCGCGAAGAGTGGTGCCGAGACCTTTGTCCGCGTCCTCGACCTCGATCATGGTCACCGCCAACCCGCCAATCACCTCCCTCCGTGCAACGTCACCCTTCGGAAGGGCCACGACGACCTCGCATCCACTTTCGACAGCGATGCCTGCCTGGCGGCGAAGCAGGGGTGTGCCTTCAACTTTCTCCAGGAGCTTGTCTCGCCCTCGCATGCGCGACGAGGAGCCTGCAGCAGGAATGACGGCGATCGGGCTCACCGTTCAGGGATCAGTCCGCGCGGACTGAAGCGGAGAACCAGAAGCAGGATCAGGCCCATGGTCAGCAGCCGCATGTGCGCAGCAGTCTCAAGGAGATGTTCCTTCAGCCAGAACCCGTCCGGCATGCCAGCGGTGATGCTCCCGATCAGGGCGACGCCAAAGGGCTCGACCATGACCCAGAGGTACCAGATCAGCATGCCGCCCAGGACCGCGCCGAAATTGTTGCCTGACCCTCCGACAATGACCATGACCCAGATCAGGAACGTGAAGCGCAGCGGCTGGTAGCTCGCAGGCGTCAACTGGCCGTCCAGCGTTGTCATCATGGCTCCTGCCAGTCCGCAGACCGCCGATCCGAGGATGAAGACCTGCAGATGCCTTGCCGTGACATCCTTGCCCATCGCCTCGGCCGCAACCTCGTTGTCGCGAATGGCCCGCATCATCCGGCCCCAAGGCGAGTTGAGCGCGGCCTGCGCCAGCCAAAGCAGCAAAAGCAGAACTGCCAGGAAGAGGCCGGCATAGGCGAGCTTGACCGTGATCGTGGATGCCGTCACCGGGTCGAATCCAAGTCCCGAGACCCGCTCGACAAATCGTTCCGAATTCTGCAGGTCGATTTCGTACGGCACCGGTCGCGGGATGCCGCTCACGTTCTTGACGCCACGCGAGAGCCAGTCCTCGTTCTTGAGAACCGCGATGATGATTTCGGAGATGCCAAGGGTGGCAATGGCGAGATAGTCCGAACGCAGGCCGAGCGCCGCCTTTCCGACGACCCATGCGGCCCCTGCGGCGAGCAGCGCTCCAACCGGCCACGCAAAAAGGACAGGCAGGCCAAGCCCTCCAAGATTCCCCGCCCTGGCCGGTGACACCGCTTCGATCGCTGCCACTGCCGGGTCGAAGAGCCAGCGATACACGAAGAAGCCCACGACAAGGATCGCGACGAGCGCGGGCGCGCGGGCCTTCCCCGCGGGCATTCGTTTCCAGGCCAGGATGGCCGCCACGATGGCGGCAGTGCCGACAAGAAGGGCGAAGATGACCCTGGGGCCGCCGACGTCCCAGGCTTCGATAACAGGCGGCTTCGAGATGATGACTGTGCTGAGGCCTCCGAGCGCCAGAAACCCCATGACGCCGATATTGAAGAGACCCGCATAGCCCCACTGCATGTTCACCCCGAGTGCCATGATTGCCGAGACAAGGCCCATGTTCAGGATGCCGAGCGCAACGTTCCAGCTTTGCAGGAAACCGGTTGCGGCGATCAGCGCCGCGACGGCCAGGAAGAGGGTCATGTCTCGTGGCTTCAGTGTCACAGCGCTTTCCCCCTGAACAGTCCCGTCGGCCGGAACAGGAGCACAACGATGAGAATCGCGAAGCTGACGGCGAACTTGTAGTCTGTCGAAAGCAGCTGGACGAGGCCTTGCGGCTCCCAGGCAGGGATCAGGTAGCCGGCAACCTTCTTGAACGCGTAGGTGATCGTGACTTCGGAAAAGGCGATGACAAATCCGCCCGCGATCGCGCCGATCGGATTGCCAAGGCCGCCAACGATCGCAGATGCGAAGATCGGCAGGAGAAGCTGGAAGTAGTTGAACGGCTTGAAGCTCTTGTCGAG
>VXPN01000001.1:0-3740 GCA_009839535.1 Boseongicola sp. SB0662_bin_57
GTGGACGAGGCCGATCGCATGCTCGACATGGGCTTCATTCCCGACATCGAGCGCATCTTCTCGCTGACGCCGTTCACGCGCCAGACGCTGTTCTTTTCCGCCACGATGGCTCCCGAAATCGAGCGCATCACCAACACGTTCCTGTCCAATCCGGCTCGCGTCGAAGTCGCGCGCCGGGCAACGGCCTCGGAGACGATCACGCAGGAAGTCGTGCAGTTGAAACCCTCTCGCCGCGACCGCGCCGCAAAGGAAAAGCGCGAACTGCTCCGCGCCATCATCGAGCGTGAAGGAGACGAGTGCCGCAACGCCATCGTTTTCTGCAACCGGAAGACCGATGTCGACATCGTGGCAAAGTCCCTTCAAAAGCACGGCTTCGACGCTGCACCAATTCATGGGGATCTTGATCAGCCGCAGCGCACCCGAACACTGGACAAGTTCCGAGACGGCGAGCTCCGGTTTCTTGTCGCCTCCGACGTCGCGGCCCGGGGCCTCGACATTCCGAGAGTCAGCCATGTCCTGAACTTTGACGTACCGTCCAATTCCGAAGACTATGTGCACCGTATCGGCCGCACCGGGCGCGCCGGACGCGAAGGCAAGGCAGTGATGATATCCCTCCCGGCGGACGAAAAGCTGGTCGACGCCATCGAGAAACTCATCACCAAGGACATTCCACGTGTCGGAAGCCCGATGCAGGCCGCATCAGCAAGAACCGAACAGCCAAAGCGCACGCGTAACCGCAAGAAGCCGCAGATCTCTTCCCTGGAGACGGTCCGGCGCAGAAGCGGTCGCACCGTCGGCATGGGAGATCACATGCCCAGCTTCATTGCCATGAGCTTCAAGGAGCGTGCGGCAGTCTGAGCAAGCCCCATCCCTTTCAACTGGACACTGTGGACTCGACGGCGGTACAATCTCGCAAGGCCCGGTCGCTCTCGGTGAAGAGCGTCACGATCAGGCATCCTTCCACGAGCCTGCGAGTGCCCGACGTGAGCTGGCGCTTCGACGGGGCAAAGGCGGAGGCCCCGAAGGCCCATGCCGACCAGCAAGAGAAAGGAGACCAGCATCCAGTTGCCCTGGACCATACGCTGAAGACCAAGCCGCGCCGGCTTCAACCAATCGATCCGTACTCTCCGTCTCCTGGACCGGCGCCCCACGCGCCTTGCGGCCTGCCCCATGACGCCAATGCCACGCACGGTTTCCGGAACCGCCTCGGAAAGGGTGCCTACATCTGCCACGGCTTCGATCAAGAAGGCCTTCCAGGCCATCTTCGTCTTACTGTCCGCGCTCGTCCGAGCCCATGCGCCGCTCCAGCCAGCGCACTCCCGCGCTGATGATCAGAACCAGCAACAGGTATTCGAAGATCAGCAAGGTGTAGATTTCCAGCGGGCGATATTCCGTCACCACCAGTTCATTGGCGCGGCGCGTCAATTCCTGCATCCCGATCACGCTGGCAAAGGCGCTCATCTTGACGATGTAGATGAACTGGTTGGCCAGCGGCGGCAGGATTCGGCGGATCGCCTGTGGCAGGATCACGTAGCGCATGGTCTGATAGTAGTTCAGCCCGATGGTCTGTGCCGCCTCGCTTTGGCCCCTTGCTATGGACTGTATTCCGGCGCGGTAGATTTCTGCGGTGAAGGCGCTGTCTGAAACGGCCAGCGTGATGATTGCGCCCCAGAACGGGTCAATCGGGATGTTCAAGCCCATCGACCGAAACACTATCGGCATGCCATAAAACACCCAGAACAACATGGGCAGCAACGGGATCGAGCGGATGAACTCGACATAAACCCGGTTGACCAAACGCCAGCCGCGCTTCTCAGACAGGCCCGGAAGGGCGACAATCAGGCCGATGACAATCGAAAGGACCGCCGCGATCAGCGAGATCTGGATGGTGGCGCCCATCCCCGAAGCCAGGAATTTCACGTTGGTCCACCCGGATTCGGTGGTCGGATCGATCACGTACCAACCCCAGTTCTGGGACGAGGAACACCCGGCAACCAGCACGAGAACGGTCAGGGGGAGAAACGCTCGTTTCATCGGTTCCACTCAGTGCTGCAAGATCTGGCTCAGGAACTTCCGGCACCGTTCGGACCTTGGATTGGTGAAGAGGTGCTCCGGCTTGCCCTGTTCCACAGTCTCGCCGGCATCCATGAAGACCATGTTGTCGGCAACCTTGCGGGCGAATCCCATCTCGTGAGTCACGACCACCATGGTCATGCCGTCTTCGGCCAGTTCGACCATTACGTCCAGCACTTCGGAGATCATTTCCGGGTCCAGTGCTGAGGTCGGCTCATCGAACAGCAGGACCCTAGGCTCCATGCAAAGCGATCTGGCGATGGCCACGCGCTGCTGCTGACCTCCTGACAACTGAATGGGGCGCTTGTCAGCCTGATCGGGGATATGCACACGCTCAAGATAGTGACGGGCTCTCGCTTCAGCGTCCTTCCGGCTCAGTCCGCGGGCCTTGACCGGACCGAGGGTCAGATTCTCAAGCACGGTCAGATGCGGGAACAGGTTGAATTGCTGGAACACCATGCCAACCTCGGACCGGATCCTCGCCACGGACTTCGGATCCTCGGTCAATTCGACCCCGTCAATTCGGATCGTGCCCTTTTGGTGCCTTTCCAACTGGTTGATGCAGCGCACTACCGTGGACTTTCCGGATCCGGACGGACCGCAGATGACAACCCTTTCGCCGCTGCCGATCTCAAGACTGAAGTCTTTCAGCGCGTGAAATGCGCCATACCACTTGTTCACGTCCACAAGCTCGACCACTGCGTCTGGCATCAGCTGATCGCCCGAATTTTATTCTCAGTAGAATATTTTCTTGAGGCTATCTCGCCGTTGTGCTCAGATCAAGGAGCGATATGGCAACAGGCCTCAACCGCCACCAACGGGAGAAATAGATGAACCAGTTTTGGAAAGCTGCGGCAGCCGCAGTGCTTGGTTTGGCATTGTCGAGCGCCGCTCTGGCGCAATCGGCGTTGAACGAAATTCTGGATTCGGGAGTGCTCAAGGTCGGCACAACGGGCGACTGGAACCCGATGACCCTGCGCGACCCGGCCACAAACAACTACAAGGGCTACGACATCGACATCACGACCGAGCTTGCCGGCGATCTTGGCGTCGAAGTCGAATATGTGCCTACGGACTGGAAGACGCTGGTCAACGGCGTGGTCGCTGGCAAGTACCACATCACCGGTTCGGCATCGATTTCACCGCCGCGGATGAAGGTCGCCGGCTTTTCCGACAGCTACATCGCCGTCGAGCTGTTTCCCTTCACGACAA
Source organism: Boseongicola sp. SB0662_bin_57 (assembly GCA_009839535.1). GTDB lineage: Bacteria > Pseudomonadota > Alphaproteobacteria > Rhodobacterales > Rhodobacteraceae > JAJEFO01. The sequence continues at coordinate 3,286 of VXPN01000001.1, forward strand.
GTGACAAGGCCGACAGGTTCGACGGCTATGACTCGATAAACCAACAGGGCGTAAAGGTTGCCACAACCCTGGGCACCACCTTTGAAAAGCGGGTGCGCGAATGGTTCCCGAATGCCGACATCAAGGTGGTCGAGGCTCCGGCGCGCGGGTTCCAGGAAGTTCTGGCCGGCCGCGCGGACGTGTTCATCACCTCGAACATCGAAGGGTCGACACTTGAGGCGAAGTTCCCGGTCGTGCGTGTCAAGAATGCGGGTCCCCGGGCCCCTTCTCCAATCGCCATGCTTCTGCCGCAGAGCGATCAGGTCTGGATCAACTATGTGAACAACTGGATCAAGGTGAAGAAGGCGCAGGGCTTCTTTGAAGAAAGCCGGAAGAAATGGGGTCTGTGACCGGATCATGAGACAAGCGGCCCGCCCGGCGGGCCCGGGGGGGGTGAAACAGTCAAAGAAAAAAAA
>VXPN01000001.1:3750-8202 GCA_009839535.1 Boseongicola sp. SB0662_bin_57
TATATTTGTGTCGGCGTTGTTTTTTTTTTATACTGACCGGGCTTTATTATTTGGGGTTTTTAGGCTTTATTTTTTCACCGCCGCGGGGCTTCGGGGGCGGGGCGCTTTCATCCTTCGCCTGGCACCGCCTTCGAAATCACCGTCACAAAGCTGACCATGCCCGTTTTCAGTTCAACCGGGCCATGCGTGGCGTTTGAATCGAAACTCAGGCTGTCGCCTTGGCGCATGTCGTACGTTTGCTCGCCGCAGCCATAGACCATCTCGCCATCGGTGACATGGATGAACTCGACACCCTGATGTTGATACAGCGGCCTTGGACCCAAGGGCGCTTCAAGCGTGACGCTGAAGCTCTCGAAACTCACATGCTTGGCCGCAGCCCTGCCGATCAGCTTGTAGCTGTGGCCATAGCCGCTGCTCTGTCGCTGAACAGTCACGCCCTCGCCGGCCGCCACGAACGAGACATCCGAGCGTTCGACCGTCCCTGCAAAGAAGTTGATCAGGGGCACGCCGATCCCGCTTGCCAGCGATTCCAGCGTCCCAAGCGAGGCCGAAACCTGGCCCCGCTCGATCTTCGAAATCATGGCGGTCGAAACGCCGGAACGACCGGACAGTTCGGCAAGTGTCAGCCCCGCCAGCACCCGATGCGTCTTCACCGCCGACCCGATCAGCTGATCCAACGGCGGCCTGACGGCACTTGTGGCAGGTGCATCTTCCATAGGGTCAGGGTACCGGCGTGTTGCAAAAAGGAAAAGCACTACTCAGGATGCCGCGCAATTCTTGAGCGGGCACGTTATGAAACTGGAAGAAATGACCTGGTACGATGTTGACGGGCGCATAGCGGACGGTGCGGCAATAATGCTGCCCGCCGGATCGACCGAGCAGCACGGGCCCATGGGCCGCATCGGCACCGACACGATCTGCGCCGAAGCCGTTGCACTGGCCGCCGCCGAAATCTGCGATGCCATCGTCGCACCGCCGCTGGCCTATACGCCCGCGCCTTTCAACACCGCGTTTCCCGGAACGGTCTCGGTGTCTGCAGTCATCTTCCGCACCCTTGCGGAAGAAGTCATCACCGCGCTCCTGGCACAGGGATTTTCCGGCGTGTTCGTTGTGAACGGGCATGGCGCCAACCTCGAACCGCTCAACCTGATTGCAGGCGCCGTTGCGCCCGAAAGACTTCGGGTCCGCAGTTGGTGGGAACCTGCGCCCGTCAATGAAATGCGCAGGGACCTGTACGGGGATTGGGAGGGCATGCATGCCACACCGTCCGAGATCGCGATCACACAGAGCCTTCTGGGAACCCTGCCCGCCAATCAGGCAACTGAGCCGCCGGAACGGCTGAGCGCCGCGTACCTGCGCGCGCACAAAGGTGATCGCCACGGACCGCCGACCGAACATCGCGCGGCCTTTCCAGATGGCCGGGTCGGCTCCCACTCGGCGCTTGCCACTCCGGAAGATGGCGAACGGTTGCTGGATGCAGCAGCCAAGGCCATCGCACAGGACTTTGCCGCGTTTGAGGCACTGTCCCACGGGCGCTGACTTCAGTCATTCGGGAAGTGTCGGCCAACCATCGGGCCGGCTGTCATTTCTCGTTCACTCGGGCGGCATCCGGAACGGGGCCTCGCTTCGGTGCAGACCAACACGCGTCAGGTACGCTTCACGTCCATGGAGACGGGACATGGTGTTCGTGAATGCAGCGGCCGAAACGTCGCCGTGGCCATGCCGGCACTTGCGCTTTGCCTTCCCTGCGAATTGAATGCATCGCGTTCCGGAACACCGTGCCGCAGTGCCTGAACACTTCATGGGACGATGATCGACTGAGGCCTTGCATTCGACTAGCGAAGGCGCAAGCCATCACTATCGAAATGGTACGCATTCTCCGGATTGAAGCCGAAATGCAGGACTTGCCCTTCCTCGATGAAATGCTGTCCAAACAGACGTGCCGTTATCTGATGGCCGTCAACCTGGACGACTACATTCGTGTCGGCCCCCAACTGCTCAACATGGCTGACTTCTGCATCCAGAACGCCGTCGTCGGCCAGATACAGGTTCTCGGGCCGTACACCAATTGTACGCTGGTCGCCTGCATGGACCAGTCCTGCGGGGAAGAAATTCATGGAAGGGGAGCCAAGAAAGCCGGCGACGAACTGGTTCGTGGGGTTGTTGTACAACTCCATCGGGCTGCCGATCTGTTCGACCCGCCCGTGACGAAGAACGACGATCTTGTCGGCCAGGGTCATCGCTTCGGTCTGGTCATGCGTAACATAGATCATCGATGTGCCTAGCTGCCGATGCAGGTTGGCGATTTCGATTCTCGTGTTCATGCGCAGGGCGGCGTCAAGGTTCGAGAGCGGTTCGTCGAAAAGAAAGAGCTTCGGTTCGCGCACAATGGCGCGACCAATGGCAACCCGCTGGCGTTGGCCGCCAGAAAGCTCGGACGGGTAACGGTCGATGTAGGGTTCGAGATTGAGCATTCTTGATGCTTTCGCAACACGCTCCTCGATGACCGGCTTAGACTGCTTTTCCTGCTTGAGCGCCAGGCTCATGTTCCCACGCACATTCAAGTGCGGGTAAAGCGCATAGGTCTGAAACACCATCGCTATTCCCCGTTTCGAGGGCGGCGTCAGGTTCACGACCTGTTCGTCAATCGTCACTTCGCCAGAAGTCGCGTCCTCGAGGCCCGCGATGACTCGCAGAAGCGTCGACTTGCCGCATCCTGAAGGTCCGACAAACACAACGAACTCGCCTTCCTCGACTTCCAGGCTGATGTCCTGGAGGACCTGCACTTCCCCGAAAGACTTGTTCACGTTCGCGAGCTTCAGAGCGGTCATGTCGCGGTCTCCTCAAACGAAACGGGATGGCCGGTGCGAATGCTTTCATCTGCGGCCAGGCAAATGGCGAGCGATTGAACGGCATCAGACATGTGGCGGGCCAGGTCGATGCCCTCGGCAATTGCGCGTAGCATGTATGCCTGCTCGGCGTCGCAAAGCTCCTGGTGACCGGGTTCATCCGGCAATTCGACAGTGCGGTCGCCTGCAGGCGTGTGCACGAGGATGCCGCCCACCCTGGTGTGGCCGTCGATGTCGGACGACGCGCCCTTGTCGCCTTCGGTGATCGAGACCGACCCGTTTGGACTGACTATGTCCTTCACGAAGAATGCCGTCTCCGACATCATCGGGCCCCATCCGGCTTCGTACCAGCCAACCGACCCGTCCGCGAAAGCGACCTGAAACTGGCCATAGTTGTACATGTCCTCGGGAATCTCGTCGGTCAGGCGCAAGCCCAAGCCATGAACGCGGGTCGGCGCCGAGTCGGTGATCTGGCACATGACGTCGACATAGTGGACTCCGCAGTCGACGATCGGGCTTGTCGTCTGCATCAACGCCTTGTGCGTTTCCCATTCGGCACCGGACGACTGCTGGTTCAGGTTCAGCCGGAAGACATACGGTCCGCCGAGTGCCCGCGCTTCCTCGATCAGGCGCATCCAGGACGGGTGGTGGCGAAGAATGTAGCCGACAACGAGCTTTCGACCTGTGCGCGTGGCGGTCTCCACGACACGCTCGGCATCCGCCACCGTCACTGCCAGCGGCTTTTCGACGAATACGTGCGCTCCGGCTTCCATCGCTGTGCAGGCATAGTCGGCATGCGTGTCGGTATAGGTCGCAACGACAACGAGGTCGGGCTTGGTCCCCAACCCTTCTTCGAAGGTTGCGAATCTCGGATAGGACTCCAGCCCTTCCGGAAGGTCGACGGTCGAGCGGTTTGCCAGACCGACGATTTCGGCGCCTGGGTGGCGATGATGGGCCAAAGCGTGGCTGAGTCCCATGTTTCCAAGTCCGGCGATCAGAACGCGGGTCATTTCACGGCTCCAGAGGTGATCCCGCGGATGAGTTGCCGCGAGAATATGACGTAGAGTATCAGCACCGGCAGGATCGCCATTGAGAGTGCCGAAAGCACGGCGTTCCAGTCTGTCACGAACTGTCCGATGAACACCTGGCTCCCGAGGGTCAGGGTCTTGGTCTCTTCTGCGGGCGCAAGGATCAGCGGGAACCAAAGGTCGTTCCAGATCGGGATCATGTTGAACACCGCGACCGTCGCCATTGCGGGGCGAACGAGCGGCAGGACGAGACGGAAGAAGATCGTGTATTCGGACAGACCGTCAATCCGGCCGGCGTTTTTCAAGTCGTCAGACACTTGCCGCATGAACTCTGACAGAATGAACACCGCGAGAGGAAGGCCTTGCGCAGTGTAGACAAGGATCAGCGCCCAGAGCGTGTTGACCAATCCTGTGGCCACCATCATTTCCAGGATCGCGACAGTGCCGATCCGGATCGGGATCATGATCCCCAAGGCGAGGTACAGGCCCGTCAGAAGGTTGCCCTTGAAGCGGTACTCCGCGAGCGCAAAGGCCGCCATCGCACCAAAAAGCAGGATGAAGAACAGTGACGCGAC
>VXPN01000001.1:8302-11458 GCA_009839535.1 Boseongicola sp. SB0662_bin_57
CGGCGCATCCGGGTCTGGATGCCGAACAGGTAGATGCAGACACCAACGAGGATGATTGCGAACATCGCACCCGCGATGGCCGAGCCCATGTGCGGGTCGCCCAATTGAAGCTGGAAGCCGAAAAAGGTGCGGTACATGAACGTGCCGAGAATGTCGGTGGAGAAATCTGGCCCGGCAAGCGCCCCTTGTGCGACGTAGATCAGATCGAATGCGTTGAAATTGCCGACAAAGGTGAGGATCGAGATGATGCCGATGGATGGCAGGATCAGCGGCAGCTTTATCTTCCAGAACGCCGACATTCCGGTTATGCCGTCGATCTCGCCCGCTTCCAGAATTTCATCGGGGATGGAAAGAAGGGCTGCGTAGATAAGCATCATCGGGATGCCGACGAACTGCCAGACAGAGATCAACGCCAGCGTTGTCAGCGCGTACTCCTCCTTCCCCAGCCATGGCGCAAACAGGAACTTGAGGCCCACTGCATCGAGCATCGACGGCGCGATGCCCCAAATGGGCGAAAGGATGAGTTTCCACGCGAAGCCGACGATCACGAACGACAGGATCGTGGGGATGAAGATCGCGGAGCGATAAAGCGCCGCAAAGCGAAGGCGTGGATGTGAGAGGACGGCGGCCAGCGCGACTCCAATCGGGTTCTGCACCAGCATGTGAATCAAGAAGAACCAGAAGTTGTTGCCAAGCGCGTTCCAGAACTGCTCGGACCAGATCGGGTCAAAGAAGAGCGTGCGAAAGTTCTCCAGACCAACGAAGACGCGCGCCTGTTCCACTTCGCTGTAGAGCGCAAGCCGCAGCGTGTTGAAGAGCGGGAAGATCATCACGGCCGTGTAGACAAGTGTGGCCGGCGCGAGGAACACAATGATGTGCCAGCGGATGCGAGGGACCGACATGGGCTTTCCCCGAGGATGGTTTCCCGGGCGGGCGAAGCCGCCCGGGAGGAATGCAGTTAGGCGAGGATCACTGCTGCGGCGCGTACCAGCTTGCCAGGCCCTCCTGGAGCCTCTCGCCCAGCTCCGTCGGCGAAGCAGTGCCCTTGATTGCCGCGACGGATGCACCCCAGGTCTCGTTTTCGAGGTTCGGAGTGCCGCGAGACAGGATCTGGTACGTCGAGCGGATCGTCGATTCGCACTCGCCGCGCCAGCTCACGAATTCCCTTGCAAGCGGATCCGTCAATTCGACGGGAGCTTTGGACAGCGGGAAAAAGCCGGGAAGTGCGTTGCCGAAGATCGATGCAAACTCAGGCGACCCCACCCAGGCAAGGAAGGTCTTCGCTGCCTCGGGATTGTCCGTCGCCGCGTTCATGCCGATCCCGATGTCAGTGTGGTCCGAGATGTAGCATGTGTCGCCTGCGTTCCGGACAGGCGGCTTGAAGGCGCCCATCGCGAAATCAGCCTGGGCGTTGAACCCGGCTATTTCCCAAGACCCGGCGGGATAGATCGCTGCACGCCCAAGCGTGAAGAGATTCTGGCTGTCAGGGTAGGTCTGCGCTTCGTAGCCGTCGCCAAGATAGTCGCCCCATCTTGCCAAGGTCTCGTAGGGCGCAACCCATGCGTCGTCGGTCAGTTTCTGCTCCCCTGCGATCAGTGCGCGACGACCCTCTTCGCCTTTCCAGTAGTTCGGCCCGATGTTGTTGTATCCCATCGTGGCGGCTTCCCACTGGTCGTTGGTGCCCATCGCCATTGGAATGTAGCTGCCATCTTCCTTGATCGTGTCGAGCGCAGCGAAAAACCCTGCTTCGGTCGTTGGAACCTCGATGCCCAGTTCCTCGAATGCATCCGCATTGTAAATGAAGCCGTGGATCACCGATGCCATCGGAACGCAGAACGTGGCCGAGCCATCGTCAGTTTGCCAGGCCGACTTAGCAACGTCGGAGAAGTTGTTCATGGCTTCCATGTCGTCAAGGTCGGTGAGATGCCCGGCCTCGAAGAGCGCCAGCGACGCGTCGAAGGGTCGGCACGTGATGATGTCGCCCGCCGAACCGGCATCGAGCTTCGAATTCAGGGCCGCGTTGTATTCCGTCGGAGCGGATGGAGAGAAAATCACCTTGATCCCGGAATGCTCGGCCTCAAAGGCCGGAATGATCTCTTGCTGCCACAGGGCAAGGTCGTCGTTGCGCCAGCTTTCGATGGTCAGCGTAACGTCCTGTGCCTGCGCGCCGGTGGCGACAAGGCCCAAGGTCGCCAAGGCCAGTTTCAGTGTGTTGCGTGTCATGTTTGAACTCCCAGGTTAAATGCACGTCAGTTGAGTCGCGCCAGGGCGGCGCGGAGGTTTCCTTCGGTTTGCTGAAGAACGGCGTTGGCCTCGTCTGGCGACACGTCCTTTGCCGCAACCAGGATTGCGGACTTCACGAAGCCTTGGGCTTGTCTGAGCGCCTTGCCGGCAGCCGCTTTGTCTGTGCCGGCAATTTGGCCGACAATGCCCGCCGCTCGGGCCCGGAGCTTGGCGTTGTCTGCCCGCAGGTTCACCATCATCCCGTCATGGACATGGCCAAGTTCAATGGCCATGAGCGTCGAAAGCATGTTCAGCGCGACCTTCTGCGCCGTTCCCGCGCCCATCCGGGTCGAACCGGAAAGGACTTCGGGCGGCGTGGTCAGGCAAACCGGGTGATCAGCGCCATCGAGCAGCGCAGCACCGGAACTGTTGGCGATGGCAATCAAGGTTGCGCCGTGCGTTCGTGCGGCTTCAGCGGCAGCCAGCGTGTATGGCGTTGTGCCACTGGCCGAAACCGCGATCACGGTGTCTCTGCCTGACATGCCTGACATGGCATGCTGAACGCTTGTGGCATCGTCCTCGGTCGCCCCGGGCATTTCCACTTCAACCGGCAGTCCTCCAGCCATGTGAATTCTGATCTGGCCGGCTGGAATCGAGAAAGTGCCTCCCAGTTCCAAGGCATCAGCGGCAGCCATCAGGCCAGACGAACCTGCAGCAGCGTAATGCAGTACGCCGCCGGCTCGAATTGTTCGCGCCATCGCGCCGGCGCCACTCACAATGCTGTCAAGGACGCCGAGAAGCGACGTTGCAGCGGCGATCTGACCTTCGGCCAGCAAGGCGGCAACTTCGGCCAGAGGGCGTTCGTCAAGTCCCTCTGCAGAATCGTGCAGCGCTTCAGTCCGAGAGCCGGTCATGTGATTCCCCAGTCACGCG
>VXPN01000001.1:11558-13695 GCA_009839535.1 Boseongicola sp. SB0662_bin_57
TGCTCCATCGGCACGGACTTGAGGCGGCATTTGACACATTGGCATCATTTGGGCTTTCTCTCACCCGATAGGTATTATAAAGGTATCTGCATGGGTGAATCGCGGAAATCTCCGGTTATCGCCATTGACGGCGGCGGCACGCGGTGTCGACTCGCGTTGGATGACGGCATGTCAATCGTTGCGGTGGAAACCGGACCCGCCAATGTCTCCACGGACCTTGACGGCGCCCTGAACGAGATTTCCACGGGCTTGGGCAGCCTGGCGGAGCGCGCCGGCCTGAAGCCGGAAACGCTTTCGCGAATCCCCGCGTTTGTCGGACTTGCGGGAATGACAGGCGAGACAATCTCGGAGAAGTTGCGCGCGGCCCTGCCATTTGCGCACGTCCGCATTGAAGATGATCGTGCGGCGGCATTGAGAGGCGCACTTGGCCTGGCCGACGGCGCAATTGCCCACTGCGGCACGGGATCATTCTTTGCGGCACAATGCCGAGGAACCATGCGGTGTGCCGGTGGCTGGGGGCCGGCGCTTGGGGACGAGGCATCTGCACACTTCGTGGGCAAAGCCGCGCTCGGCACGACACTCAAGGGCATTGACGGACAGTGTCCCGCCTCGCCATTGGCAGAGCGGATCTTGACGGATTTCGAGGGCACTGAAGGCATCGTCCGCTTTGCGGGATCGGCCGGTCCTTCGGAGTTTGGTGCTTTGGCACCGCTTGTGACCGAATTTGCGAAGCAGGGCGATGCGCTCGCCGAACACATAATGCGCAGCGGGGCACAGGACATTTCCGCGATGCTTCAGGTCGTTGGCTGGAACAATGGTCAGCCGATCTGCCTGACCGGTGGCATTGGCGCCTGCTACGCCCCGTACTTGCCTGCAGACATGCAGTCCGATCTGACCTCGCCACTCGATGAGCCGCTTGCCGGTGCGCTTTCGCTTGCGGCGGAATTTGCCCAGGCGATTCCCGCGTGAACGCCGCCGAATTTCTCCGACCCGAAGGCTGGCTTGGCGAAGCCGGCGGTCCGCGATACTTGCAGCTGCGCCAGCGTCTGCAACTGGGCATCGAAACAGGTGTCCTCTCGCCCAACTCGTCACTTCCACCAGAACGCGAGATTGCCGAAATCACCGATCTGTCCCGCGTCACCGTCCGCAAGGCGATACATGAGCTGGTGCGTGAAGGGTTGATCGAGCAGCGGCAAGGTTCGGGATCGTTCGTTCGCGAACCAATGGAGCGGATGGAACAATCCCTCTCGCACCTGACCTCATTCACGGAAGACATGGCGAGCCGAGGGCTCGACACGACATCCCGTTGGCTCGAAAGGGGCATTTTTTTGCCGACGCCTGACGAGGTGACCTCGCTTGACCTGCAGGACGGGGAGCAAGTCGCCCGAATTTACCGGCTTCGCGAGGCAGGTGGACGTCCGATGGCGCTGGAACGCGCTGCACTTCCTCTGGACATCCTGCCGAACCCGCTTGAAGTGACAACTTCTCTTTATTCTGTGCTTGAGCGCCTGGGGCATCGCCCGACAAGCGCGATTCAGAAGATTTCGGCCATGAACTCGGACGCGCGCGAGGCGGCTCTTCTTGGCATAGCGGAAGGTGCTGCCATATTGAGCATCGAGCGCAAGTCGTTCCTGAAATGCGGACGGGTCGCTGAACTCACGCGATCCCGCTATCGCGGCGATGCATACGATTTCGTCGCGGAACTGCGGCTGCGAAAGTGAAGGGTCATCGAAGATGACGGCCGACACCACTCAGATGCGTCGGGAAATCTGCGAAATCCCTGCGGCCGTTGAACGCCTTTTGAGCCGTGGCGGAGACGCCATCGCCGCAACTGCGGCCATGGCGCGCGACATGAACCCGCCATTTCTTCTATCTGTCGCGCGCGGTTCTTCCGACCACGCCTGCACCTACCTCAAGTATGCCAGCGAGCTGCTTCTGAAACGACCAATGGCCTCGGTGGGACCATCCGTCACGTCGCGATACGGCGTCGAGCTGGACGCCAACGGAACCATGTGCATTTCGATTTCTCAATCTGGCCAAAGTCCCGACATCGTGCAGATGACCAAGGCGCTTCGCAAGAATGGTGCATTGACGATCGCGATTACCAACAACCCGGAGTCATGCCTTGCATGCGTTG
>VXPN01000248.1:0-1537 GCA_009839535.1 Boseongicola sp. SB0662_bin_57
GCCTCCATGACTTCGCGTGATTTGGTGGAAAACCCGGGCCTTGCGATGTCGATATAGGGGAGATTCACGTCAGCAGTCGAGCGTCCGCTCCCTTTCCCAGTCAGTCAGGTGACGGGAATAGCTGTTCCACTCATCCGTTTTCAGCTTCAGGTAGGCCGCCGTGAACTCCTTTCCGAGGGCGCGATTGAAGTCCGTGTCCGCCTCAAGGGCCCGCAGGGCGTCCAGGAGATTCAGCGGCAGCTTGCCGGCATTCCCGAGCTTCTCCGGTTCCGCGTAGGCATCGAAGTCCATGCGCTTTCCGGGGTTGGCCTTCTTCGCGATTCCAAGACGGCCTGCAGCCAGAATGCCTGCCATCAGGAGATACGGGTTGGCCGCTCCATCGGCGAGCCGAAGCTCGATGCGTCCTGCATCGGGAATGCGAATCATGTGAGTCCGGTTGTTGCCGCCATAGGAAATCGCGTTCGGTGACCACGTGGCTCCCGACGTCGTGGTCGGCGCGTTGATGCGCTTGTAGCTGTTGACTGTGGGATTGCCGAGCGCGGCAAGCGCCGGCGCGTGCTTCATCAGCCCGCCGATGAAGTGATGGCACGTCTTGGACAGGCCCATTTCATCCTTCTTGTCGGCGAAGTGGTTCTTCTTTCCCGTTCTGGACCAGAGCGAAATGTGCGCGTGGCACCCGTTGCCCGTCAGGTGTGCAAATGGCTTCGGCATGAAAGTTGCGCGGAAGCCGTGCCGGGCGGCGACTTCCTTCACCATGAACTTGAAGAACACGGCCCTGTCGGCCGTCGTCACGGCCTCCGAGTAGTCCCAGTTGATTTCGAACTGGCCGTTCGCATCCTCATGGTCGTTCTGGTAGGGCCCCCAGCCGAGTGCCTCCATGTGGCGGCAGATCTCGGCAATGACTTCGTAGCGGCGCATCAGGGCGAGCTGGTCGTAGCAGGGCTTTTCCTGCGTGTCGCGAGGATCGGAAATGTCCGATCCGTCGGCGTCGATCAGGTGGAACTCCGGCTCGACTCCTGTCATCAGCACGTGGTTGTCGCTGGCGGCTTCCTTTGCCAGGGCCAGGAGCACGTTGCGAGGGGCTTGCGCGACCGGCGCGTCGTTGATCCAGGGATTTCCCGCGACCCAGGCGAGCTCCGGCTTCCACGGCAGCTGGATGACCGAGGTTGCATCCGGCATCACCATCATGTCCGGGTGGGCGGGCGTCATGTCCAGCCATGACGCAAAGCCCGCGAATCCTGCACCGGACTTCTGCATGTCGGCCACTGCGCTTGTCGGCACCAGCTTGGCCCGCTGCACGCCGAACAGGTCCGTGAAGTTGAAAAGGAAGAACTGGATCCGGTTCTTCTTGGCATAGGTGGCGAGGTTGGCTGCCATTGTCTTCGTCTCCCGTTTTCCTTGCTGCGTCGCGCTTGCGCAAGTCGTTGTTCGAATGGCTGCGGGGCGCCCCCCCGGGGGGGGGGCCCCCCCCGGGGTTTTGGGGGGGGGCCCGGGGGGCCGCCCCCGCCACCGAGAGCGACGAGCAGGGGGTAGAGCA
>VXPN01000248.1:1547-13611 GCA_009839535.1 Boseongicola sp. SB0662_bin_57
GCCCAGCCTGGGCGGCCCGCGTCCGTCTTGTTCGGGCGTCAGCCGTGTCCGGACTCGACGTCCTTGCCTGCCTGCATGCGCTTGTACGCATCAAGCTCATGCCTTGAGCCGAGATACACCGCTCCGATGCAGACCAGCGCGGCGATGATCGTCCAGATCACCTCCCAGGAGGAATTGGCTCCCATGTAGAGGGCGCCTTCGACGACGTCCCAGTTTGCGATGTCATATCCCATGGATTCTACTCCTTGACCTGTATTCAGCTTGTCGGGCTTGACGACATGTTGATGCCTTCCGGATAGGCCGAAACCGGCACCTTGGCCATGTCAAGACCGGAAATCTCGGCTGCCTCGCCGACGCGGAGCAATCCGAACTGTTTCAGGATCCAGCTGACCACGTAGCCGGGGACGAAGCCCAGAAGGAAGAAGACGATCGCTCCGACGACCTGGCCATAGATCGTGACCGTCGCGACGCCTTCACCCTGCAGCGCAGGAAGGCCGGTTGCCCAGACGCCGAACATGATCAGGCCAAAGAGGCCAATCGTGCCATGCACGGTGACCGCCCCGACGGCATCGTCGATGCCGCGTCTCTCAAGCCACTTGGCGCACGGCTTGAGCAACGCACCGGAGGCGGCGCCCATGATGAATGCGAGAGGTGGCCAGTAGACATCGAGGCCCGATGCGCAGCCGATGATTCCGGCCAGTGCGCCGGACATCATCCAGAACGGATCGCGCGTCACCGCCCAGGCGCCGATGATTCCGCCCGCAAAACCCATCAGGATGTTGAATGCCAGCGCACTGAGGGTCATTGGCGTGCCGTAGATCGTCGTCGGCTTGTCGGAATACCAGCTCCATGCTTCGCCCGGAATGATCACGCAGGCCATGAGGAAGCCCCAGAAGCCGACGATGATCAACATCAGTCCCACCAGCGTGAACGGCAAGTTGTGCCCGCCAAGGTGGTTTGCAGAACCGTCGGCGTTGAACTTGCCGATGCGGGGTCCGAGATTGATCAGGATGCCTAGGGCGAAGAACCCGGCTACCGCGTGCACGAGACCCGCCGCGCCGAAGTCATGTACGCCGAACTTGGTGACGAGCCACCCGTCTGCGTGCCAGCCCCAGGCCGCTGCGACAACCCATGCAAAGCTGCCAAGCACGACCGCAAGGATCACGAAGCCCGCGACCTGGATGCGCTCAATGACAGCGCCAGACATGATCGAGGCGGTCGTTGCGGCAAAGAGGGTGAATGCGCCCCAGAACACGCCGGAAGCCTGGTCTGCAATGTTCGGACCCATGGATTCGACCCACGGAAGGGCGATTGCGTTCGCGTAGCCCGCTCCCGAAATCTCGTAGGGGCCTGGCGAAAGGGTCAATCCAGTGGGAAAGCCCCAGTAGACCCACCATCCGAAGAAGTAGAAGGTTGGTACCATGAACGCAAAGGCAAGGATGTTTTTCACGCCCGATGCCAGAACGTTCTTTTGCCGTGATGCTCCCATTTCGTAGGCAAGAAATCCTGCGTGAATGATGACCATCAGTGGAATCGTGAGGTAATAGTAGGCTTCCGCGAACATCGTGTTCGTGACACCTGCCTTCGCCTCCAATTCAGTGATTTTTGCCGCAAGTTCGGCTAGCTGCTCTTCCATAGCTCTCACCTTTCAGATCTGTCCCTGTTTAGCGACGCTGATAACCCGCATCCATTGAAGTCTGGACCATTCCGATTTTATTTTGCAAGGAAAATTTGCCCGGCAGAGTTTCTTTTTTGCCTGAAATGCAGGGTGGGAACGAGCGAACTGATTCCCGCAGACGGCATGTGTAGCCAGAAAGCGTTGCCTTCCGCATCAAACGCGCGCACGAAAGCGACATGCTCGGCTTCAAGCAGGCAGCCAGTGTCAGGAAGCGAGAGTTCTTGCAGTCGAAGAGGAATGAATCGTACGGAAGTTGCCGGGACAGATTTTGTGGCAGCATTCGCCCTCAGCAGCCACATGCCGTTATTGTGCCGGGCGGAATTACCCATTTTTCGGGCTCAACGTGGATCTGGTTCGGGAAGCCGCGCTAGTTATCGCATTGCAATCGATGTTCCGTTCACGCCCTTTCATGGGCCTCGCCAGGAGTGCGATGGGCTGAACTTTCAGACGCGTGAGTGGCTTCGCACCGTCATTCCCTGAGGATCAAGAATGCGCGTGCTTCCCGGAAGCACCAGTATCGCCGTGCAACAGATTGATTGTCACCGTGTTGCATTAGAACCTGGATTCTTCGCAGCATCGCTTTGGTGATCGAAGGCAGCGGGAACGCGGACCTCCGCTTCCATTGCGCCAATCTCGCCGCCTTTGAATTCCTTGGAATGATACCCTTGCCATACCTGGAATTTGCCATTGGATTGCAATGCCAGATGGGCGGACAGCCTTGCTCGACGATCAGGCATGTCGATAGTCTGGCAAACCGCTTGAATCGCGTGAGCGAAACGATGGATGAAGTCCAGTTCTTGAAGCAGATGCACTTCATTCGTAATTTTTGATCTCTTTGAAATGACACTCGAACTGAGGCGCAGCATCGAATTGCAAATGGACGTCGGAAGCTTCGATCCTGACGTCAAGCCCTTGGTTTCGTGCGAAATTGGGCAGCACTGCGCCAGCTTCCCCGTCGGAGACGGTACGGACGCGCGTGCCGGGCGGCTTCGGCATCCCCGGGAAGGCCAAGGTCAAGTGGCATCGGGAACTTCCGGCCCGGGCTGCGCACGCGATTATTTGCCGGATGGACGGGAAGTGGCATGTCACGCTTCAATTAAAGGTCGTCGGACAGGCCATCCCCGTCGAAGAACGCGCTGCGCTGATCCCGCATGGTCGAGAGGCAGATTCGTTGGCTCCAACGCGCATTGCAGAGCGCCTTCCGGATAGGCAAGCGCAAGGCACAAGGCTTGCAAGAACCTTGCGTAACTCCACTGCCCATCGTTGGCAGGCGATGCAACGTCCTGACAATGGCTCGCGGTCGACCTCGCCTGGACGCGGCTCGATCGCTATGGATCGCAGGTTCTCGACGGTGGCGTTAACGTTGCCTGGAACACTTTCTTTCGCGCCTTGGGGCCGGGAACCGGCCTTCCGTTTCCTTGCGATCGCCATCGAATGGAACGACGATTGCACATGGGTTTGCGTGAAGCCCGGAAGGTGTCAGGTCAGGAGGTCGAGGTGGTTTCGTCGAGATACGCTGCAATTGCGTCACGCGCATCAGGCGCAAGCTTTAGTCCGAGCTTGGTGCGCCGCCATAGGAAATCATCAACCGTCCGCACCCATTCGTTGGCGACGACCCAATCAAGTTCGCGGGCAGTGACTGTGCCGCCGAAGCTTTGTCCGAGATGCTTGCGGACACGGGCGTCGCCGAGCAGGTTTCGGGCATCGGTTCCGTATGTGCGAACCAGCCTGCGAGCCCACTCTTGGGTCAGAAACGGATAGTCGGTTTGCAAGTCAGCGATGAAGCCATCCACTCCGTCGACCGACAGGTCCCCGCCCGGGAGGGGGACGCCGGCGGTCCAGTTCGGTTCCTTGTTGTTCAGGCAGGCGCCCACCTTCTCCATCGCGACCTCGGCAAGTCGACGATAGGTGGAGATCTTGCCGCCGAAGATGTTGAGGAGCGGCGCACCGCCCTGGTCGTCGACCTTCAGGACGTAGTCCCGGGTCGCCGCCGTGGCTGAAGCCGCGCCGTCGTTGTAGAGCGGACGCACCCCGGAAAAGGTCCAGACTACGTCCTCGATTGTCACGGGTCGGCGGAAATACCGGGAAGCGAGGGTCAGCAGGTAGTCGCGCTCAGGCTCCGTGCAAACGGGCAGCATGTGAGGATCGGAATGTTCCAAGTCTGTCGTGCCGATGAGGGTGAAGTCGTCCTCGTACGGGATTGCAAAGATGATCCGCCCGTCCGTGCCCTGAAAGAAGTAGGCTTTGTCATGGTCGTAGAGCTTTCGCGTCACGATGTGGCTGCCACGCACCAGTCGCACTTCTTCGCCACTGTTCGACCGCACCGTGTTTCGGATGACATGCCCGACCCATGGCCCGCCCGCATTGACGAGCATCCGGGCAAGCACGTGTCGGCCCTTGCCGCCTGTCTCAAGCCTGACGTTCCAAAGCTCTCCCGAACGTTCGGCCGATACGACCTTCGTTCGGGTCATGATTTTCGCGCCGCGCGCCGCTGCATCGCGGGCATTCAGGACTACGAGCCGTGCGTCCTGCACCCAGCAATCGGAATACTCGTAGGCTCGGACGAACTTGGGGTCGAGCGGCGCGCCTGCGGGATCATCCTTCAAGCTCAGCGTCACGGTGCCAGACAGAATCTCCCGTCCGCCAAGATGGTCGTAGACAAGGAGTCCCAGCCGAATGAGCCAGGCCGGGCGTCGCCCGCGCATCCAGGGCATGAAAGTCCCCAGGATTCTCGACATCGGCGTTCCGCCCTCGAATCGCATGTCGCCGTGAAAGGGCAGGACGAAGCGCATCGGCCAGGCAATGTGCGGCATGGCGCGAAGCAGGACTTCGCGCTCGACCAGCGCTTCGCGCACCAGACGAAACTCGAAATGCTCAAGATACCGCAGTCCGCCGTGGAAGAGCTTGGTTGATCCGCTGGACGTGGCTGACGCCAGGTCATTCATTTCAGCCAGTCCGACTTTGAGACCCCGGCCCGCCGCGTCACGTGCGATGCCACAGCCATTGATGCCACCGCCAATGACAAATAGATCGTAGGTCTCAGGATCGCTTGTTGGTACCGTCATTGCTTCGGTCTATCGTCAGGATTTCTGCATTGCCGCGGCGTGCCGCCTCCTGAAACTCGAAGGGCGGCACATCATCAGTCACGACGTAGTCAAGATCGGTTACGTTGCAGATCCTGACCGGTGCAGTTCGCTCAAACTTCGTCGAGTCGCAAACCAGGATTCTCGTTCGCGCATTGCGCAGGATCGCTCGCGCGACCGACACCTCACGGGCGTCAAAGTCCAGGACCGCGCCGTCAGGATCAAGCGCCGAGGCTCCGATCACCGCGTAGTCGACCTTGTAGCGAGAGATGAACTCGACGGCGTCTTCGCCCACAATCGCCCCGTCCGACGGCCTGACTGCGCCGCCAACGAGGATGAGTTCTCGCACGCCGGTTCCAATCAAAGTGTTTATCACGTTGATATTGTTGGACAAGACAACCAAGCCCTTGTGACTTGCAAGCGCCCGCGCGACCTGCTCGGTCGAAGTGCCGATGTTGAGCGTCACCGAGCAATCATCAGGAATGAGCGACACGGCGAGAGTTCCCATGGCTTCCTTCTCCGACGCACGCAGGCGGCGCCGGTCATGGTACTCGCGATTCGCCACCGCAGCGATTCGCTTGGCCCCGCCATGGGTGCGAACCGCAAGCCCAAGGTCGCACAAGTTCCCGAGATCGCGCCGAATCGTCTGGCTCGTAACCGTGAATTGCTCAGCCAGGTCCTCGACCTCGACCTGTCCGTTGCCTCGCAGCAAAGAAAGGATTTTTTCCTGCCTTTCTGTCAAATCCATGCGCCTCTCCTTCGGACATGTCCTTGGGTTGTATACGGCAAAAGGCGCTTCCAATCCAGAGAAAATTTTCGTTTGACATTCGAAAATGTTCGTTTATGTATCACACTGTGGGGAATCCCACATGAATCGAAATCAATGGGAGTTGTGTGATGCGCAAGTATCTTCTTTCCGCAGTTGCGGCATTGGCCGTGTCTGCGGGTACCAATGCTGCCTACGCCGACATGGCCGCAGCGGAAAAGTGGGTCGACGAGGAATTTCAGCCTTCGGTTCTGGCCCGTGATGAACAACTGGCCGAAATGCAGTGGTTCATCGATGCAGCGGCACCCTTTGCGGGCATGGAAATAAATGTCCTGAGCGAAGGAATTCCGACGCACAGCTATGAGTCAGAGGTCCTTACGAAAGCGTTCGAGGAGATCACCGGCATCAAGGTGAATCACCAGATCCTCGGCGAAGGCGAGGTCGTGCAGGCCGTCCAGACCCAGATGCAGACCAAGCGGAATCTCTACGATGGCTATGTGAATGACAGCGACCTGATCGGGACGCATTCGCGGCTTCAACTGGCCTACAACCTGACCGACAAGATGGCAGGCGACTGGGCCGACGTAACGAACCCGCGGCTGGATCTTGACGATTTCATGGGCATCCAGTTCACCACCGGACCCGACGGCAAGCTCTACCAGCTGCCCGACCAGCAGTTCGCGAACCTTTACTGGTTCCGCAAGGACTGGTTCGATCGCGAAGACCTCCAGGCGCAGTTCAAGGAGATGTACGGATACGATCTTGGCGTGCCGGTCAACTGGTCCGCCTACGAGGACATCGCCGAGTTTTTCAGCGTCCACGTCAAGGAAGTTGACGGCACGACGATCTATGGCCACATGGATTATGGCAAGCGCGCGCCCGATCTTGGCTGGCGGATGACTGACGCCTGGCTGTCGATGGCAGGTGCCGGCTCGATCGGCGAGCCGAACGGCGTTCCGATCGACGAGTGGGGCATCCGCATGGAAGCCGGCTCGTGCAACCCGGCGGGTGCCAGCGTTTCGCGCGGCGGCGCGGCGAACGGCCCGGCGGCGGTCTACGCGATCCGCAAATGGGACGAGTGGCTGCGCAAGTTCGCGCCACCCGGTGCCGCAAGCTACGACTTCTACCAGTCGTTGCCGGCGCTCAGCCAAGGCAACGTGGCCCAGCAGATCTTCTGGTACACCGCGTTTACTGCCGACATGGTCAAGAGCCAGGCCGAAGGCAACAACACCGTGGATGCCGACGGCAATCCGCTCTGGCGGATGGCGCCGAGCCCGCACGGCCCCTATTGGCAGGAGGGTCAGAAGGTCGGCTATCAGGACGTGGGGTCGTGGACTTTCCTGAACTCGACCCCCGAAGATCGTGCCAAGGCCGCATGGCTCTACGCCCAGTTCGCCACATCGAAGACGGTTGACGTGCGCAAGAGCCATGTGGGCCTGACCTTCATCCGTGACAGTTCGGTCAGACACGAGAGCTTCACCGAGCGCGCACCGAAGCTGGGCGGACTTGTCGAGTTCTACCGCTCTCCCGACCGCGTGGCATGGTCGCCAACGGGAATCAACGTTCCTGACTATCCGAAGCTGGCCCAGATATGGTGGCAGCAGATCGGTGACGTGAACTCGGGTGCCTTCACCCCGCAGGAAGCGATGGACCGTCTGGCCGAGGAAATGGACGTGACCATGGCGCGGATGCAGGCGGCGGACGAGGCGGCAAACGTCTATGGTGGTTGCGGTCCGCGCCTCAACGAGGAGAAGGACCCGTCCGAGTGGCTCGGCAAGGGCGGCGCCAAGGCGAAGCTCGCCAACGAAAAGCCGCAGGGAGAGACGGTCAACTATGACGATCTCGTTGCCCGTTGGGCGGAAAACTGAGCAAATCGGTTGAGGGGCGTCCCCTCGACTGTCCACCGTCGCCGGGGCCATTTGCTGGCCCCGGCTTGCACCGGACACGGCTTGCATGCTCAAGTTGTGACCGCGTGGGCGAAGGATTGCCGCAATGAGGATCGAACTTAGGCGTGTGACCAAGCGGGTCGGTGCGATCACGCACATCAAGGAAACTTCGCTGACGTTTGAAGCTGGTCACTTCAACGTCCTGCTCGGCGAAACGGGAGCTGGCAAGACGTCCCTGATCAAACTCATGGCGGGACTCGATCCCTGTGCGAGTGGATCCGTCCTGATGGATGACGAAGAGGTCACCAACGTCAGCCCGCAAAGGCGCAACATTTCGCTCGTGCACCAGTTCTTCGTGAACTATCCGCACATGTCGGTCTTTGACAACATCGCGTCTCCACTGAGAATTGCGGGCATGGCAAGCTCCGAAATTGACGAACGCGTGGCAGAGGCCGCGAAACTGTTGCAGATCACGCCGATGCTGAACCGCCGACCGCAGGAGCTTTCTGGCGGACAGCAGCAGCGTACGGCGCTCGCCCGCGCAATCGCCAAGGAAAGCCGGGCCGTGTTTCTGGACGAACCGCTCGCCAACCTTGACTACAAGTTGCGCGAAGAGCTGCGCGACCAGTTGCCTGAAATGCTTGCCGGGCGTGGGGCCGTCGTCGTCTACGCGACTTCAGAGCCTGAGGAGGCCCTGCTTCTGGGCGGAAGGACAGCGCTCATGCACGACGGCGGCGTGGCTCAGTTCGGGCCGACCGCCCAAGTCTACCGCAACCCTGACAACCTGATCGCGGCGAAGGCGTTCTCGGACCCGCCAATGAACGTGGCGGAGATCGAGAAGCGAGGCACATCGGCGCACCTGGGCGACGTGATCTGGGACTTGGCGGCGGATGCCGCCGACCTTTCGGACGGGCGCTACACCGTCGCGATCCGCCCGAACAATGTCCTGCCTTACAGAACCGAGAAGGCGACCGTTTCCCTGACCGGAACGGTGCAGGTAACGGAACTCAGCGGCTCGGAGTCGAGCGCACGATTCGCGCTTGGTGACATCAGCTGGGTATCGCTGGCGCATGGCGTACACCCTTACGAGGTCGGCGAACCCCATGAGTTCTTCATGGACCCGAGCCGCTGCCGCTACTTTGCGACGGACGGCAACCTGGTTGCCTGAGGGAGACGAGGATGGCCCGCATAACGCTCCAGAACGTGCGCCACAGCTACCTGCCGAACCCCGATGGCGACGACGACTATGCGCTGAAAGAGATCGATCATTCGTGGGAGGACGGCGGCGCCTACGCGCTGCTCGGGCCTTCCGGATGCGGGAAGTCGACACTTCTCAACATCATTTCGGGGCTTCGGGCCCCATCCGAGGGCCGCATCCTCTTTGGCGACGAGGATGTCACCGACCTGCCTCCTGACAAGCGCAACATCGCGCAGGTGTTCCAGTTTCCGGTCATCTACGACACGATGACGGTCTATGACAATCTCGCCTTCCCGCTTCGAAATCGAGGCCGGAACGAGAAGATCGTCAAGGAGCGGGTGACGGCGATAGCTGAAATGCTCGAAGTGACCCCGATGCTGAAGACCCGTGCGGCGAACCTTAGCCCGGACAACAAGCAGAAGATCTCCATGGGCCGCGGACTCGTGCGGAACGATGTCAACGTCGTGATGTTCGACGAGCCGCTCACGGTCATCGACCCGCATCTCAAATGGAAGTTGCGCTTGAAGCTCAAGGAGCTGCACCATCGTGTCAACGCGACGATGATCTACGTGACCCATGACCAAACCGAGGCGCTGACCTTTGCCGATCAGGTCGTGGTCATGGATCTTGGCGTCATCGTTCAGATCGGCACACCGGTCGAGCTCTTCGAGCGCCCGGCGCACACCTTCGTCGGCCACTTCATCGGTTCGCCGGGGATGAACATCCTGCCCTGCGAGATTCGCGATGGCGGCGCCTTCTTCCGGGGCCAGAACGTGGCGCTGGAAGGGCCCGTGACCAGGAGCGGCGAAAGGACCGAGATCGGGGTGCGTCCGGAATACGTGACGCTCGCGCCCACTGGCATCGAGGGCGTTGTGCGCAAGGCCGCCGACATCGGGCGACACAACGTGATTGAAGTCGTGGCGGGCGACACCCGCATCTCGGTGGTCTCCGACGGCAATCTTCCTGAGCAGGGCGAAACAGTGCACCTGCAATTTCGCCAGGACCAGACCCGGCTCTATGCCGACGGCTGGCTGGCTAGCAAGGCGAGGAGCTGATCCTTGAAATCCGCAAACCAAAGAGCTTGGCTTTTCGTGCTTCCTGTCTTGGTGCTGGTCGCTTTCAACGCGCTCATCCCGATCATGACCGTGGTAAACTACTCGGTCCAGGAGACCTTCGGCGACAACCTGTTCTTCTGGCAGGGCCTCGACTGGTTCCAGCAGATCCTGCGCTCTGACCGATTCCACGCCGCGCTCGGGCGACAGTTCCTCTTCACCGGCCTGATCCTTGCCATTGAGATCCCGCTCGGCATCGTCATCGCGCTCTCGATGCCCAAAAGGGGTTTCTGGGTGCCCGTTTGCCTGGTGACCATGGCCTTGCCGATGCTGATCCCATGGAACGTCGTGGGATCGATGTGGAACATCTTCACGTTGCCGGACATCGGGCTTTTGGGGTATTTCCTGAACCACACGCTGGGCGTTCCCTACGACATGACCCAAAGCCCTGTCGCGGCGTGGATCACCATTGTCGTGATGGACGTGTGGCACTGGACATCGCTCGTGGTGCTGCTTTGCTATGCCGGCCTCATGTCGATCCCGGACGCATATTATCAGGCGGCAAAGATCGACGGCGCATCGAACTGGGCCGTCTTTCGCTACATCCAGCTCCCGAAGATGAAGACCGTGCTCACCATCGCGATACTCCTGCGCTTCATGGACAGCTTCAACATCTACACCGAGCCGTTCACGTTGACTGGCGGCGGTCCCGGAAACTCGACCACGCTCCTTTCGATCGACCTCGTCAAGATCGCGCTCGGGCAGTTCGATCTCGGACCAGCGGCGGCAATGTCGCTGATCTACTTTGCCATCACGCTCCTGGTTTCCTGGGTGTTCTACACCTTGATGACCAAAGACGACACCAACTGAGGAGGAACAAGGAGTTGAAAAAGCGCTTCCTGATACCGCTCATCTACATCCTCTTCCTTATGCTGCCGATCTATTGGCTGGTGGCGATGAGCTTCAAGACGACGAACGAGATCCTGTCGGGCTTCTCGTTGTTCCCGCAGACCTTCACGTTCGACAACTACGCCGCGATTTTCAGCGATCCGACATGGTATTGGGGCTATTTCAATTCGATCATCTATGTGACGATCAACACCGTGATCTCGGTTTGCGTTGCGTTGCCAGCAGCCTACGCCTTCAGCCGCTACCGCTTTCTTGGCGACAAGCACCTCTTTTTCTGGCTCTTGACAAACCGCATGGCCCCCGCCGCGGTCTTTGCGTTGCCTTTCTTTCAACTCTATTCGGCGGTTGGGCTGTTCGACACCCATCTTGCGGTGGCACTGTCCCACTGCCTGTTCAACATCCCGCTTGCCGTCTGGATTCTCGAGGGCTTCATGCGCGGGGTTCCGAAGGAACTTGACGAAACCGCCTATATCGACGGCTATTCCTTCCCTCGGTTCTTTGTCCAGATCTTCTTGCCGACAATCAAGGCTGGAGTCGGCGTGACGGCTTTCTTCTGCTTCATGTTTTCGTGGGTGGAGCTTCTGCTGGCAAAGACCCTGACTGCGGTCGAAGCCAAGCCGATCGCCGCAGTGATGACGCGTACAGCGTCTTCGGCGGGCTACGAACTCGGGCTTCTTGCCGCGGCTGGGGCGCTCACGATAATTCCTGGCGCCATCGTCATCTATTTTGTTCGCAACTACATCGCTAAGGGCTTTGCCCTCGGGAGGGTGTGATGGAGGTGCTCAAGACATTGGCGGCGAGCGCAATTGCCGGCCTTTTCGCTTCGGCGGCGGCGGCACAACAGGCCGGATGGGGCAACGTCGGCCAGCAAAAGGAGCAGACCCTGACCTGGGCCAAGTGGTGGACGCAACCGCTTTGGGGCGGCACCTGGATGGCGTGGACGGCGGTGACGCTCGCCTTGTTCATCTTCATTTTCGGAGCCATGCTCGTCCTGGTCGCGCTGGAATTCCGTGATCCCGGAGGGCAGGAACGACGGGGCGTCCTCAACTTGATCACGACGCGCGGCGACCGCTTGTTCCTGTCGCTGTTGGGTGCCGTTTACATTTTCCTGGCATGGCTTGGACTCTTCGGAATGCCGCTTTGGGCACCCCTTGCACTTTCGATCGGCTGGGGAGCATTCTGCTTCTGGAAGGTCTGACGAGCTCGAGATTTGAGGGCGAGCATAGAGGCCCTGATGTGGCGGTTCCGGACCAGGAATTCAGGTGAGACGCTTAAGCGCAGTTCGGGGCGGTTTCGGGCATCTGGCGCGTTTCCGGCGGGGCAACGGGCTGCGCTTGCTGAGGAGGAAACCGCGCATCCCTTGCCCGGCGGGCGGGGGCTTGCAATTCGGGTGCGGCAAGATTATGAATGAACAGTCATTCACATTACCGGTCCGCACATGCCCGAAAGCAAGGATACGAAAGCCAAGATCAGGAAAGCGGCGCTTCGGCTG
>VXPN01000478.1 GCA_009839535.1 Boseongicola sp. SB0662_bin_57
CTGGCAACCTCTGACCCGTGAAATCAATGCTTGCGACGGCCTGACGGTCCGTCAATTTAGGTATATAAGTCCCAGAGACTTGTCAAGTGAGTTCGGCCGCTGAGAGACCAAGACCTTCCGCAGTTCCGACGACCTGCAGCCAGACGCCGCCTGGTACATCGATGCCTGACTGAATTCGACACCTCCTTTCACGGCCTTCAGGTTCTCCCGGAATCAAGACGGGCGCATTGGGGTCGCGGGCAGAACAGTCCTTTATCCACGCCAAGTACGACGATGCGATCGCATTTGCATCGTCCTGCATGCCGCAGGCCTTGGAGTCGACGAAGATCGAAAACATGTTGTTGCGGTTGACCGTTTCAAGCGGGCTCACCGTCCTTCCTCCTGTAAACGCGCCGGCAAGAAGGTCAATTGCCAGACTGAGGCCGTATCCCTTGTGGGCGCCCATGGTCAGCATCGCACCGCCATTGTAGTAATCGTCCGGATTTGTTGTCGGATTGCCTTCCCTGTCCAACACCCAGCCTTCGGGTATCGATTTGCCGGCAGCGCTTGCAACGCGCAGCTTTCCCTCCGCGACGGCGGAGGTTGTCATGTCGACAATCAAGGGGTCGCGCCCGGCGACTGGATACCCAATGCAGACTGGGTTGGTCGCCATTCTCCTTTCGACGCCGCCAAATGGCGAAACGCCCGGCTTCGCGGGCGAGTTGACAAAGTGAAATGAGATGACCTCCTGCTCAGCCGCCAGCTCCGCCCAGTCTCCTACGCGACCGACATGGGACACGTTTCGCAAGCCGATCGCGGAAACGCCAGACTCCTGCGCTTTCCTGATGCCTTCCTTGGTTGTCAGCTCTGCCGCAAGCTGCCCGAACCCGAGGTTTGCGTCGTAGATCGCGACGGCTCCGAGCTGGGCCACAAGCTCCAACTCGGCCCCGGAGCGGATGGTGCCGTCGCGAAGCTGCCCTGCATACTGGCAGACGCGGATCAGGCCGTGCGAATCGTGGCCCACCAGATTCGCGTTGGCAAGACGGAAGCCAACCCGTTCCGATTCGCTCTCGGTCGCCCCGGCAGCGCGAAGAATCCGCTGGACGACTCTGCCGATCTGCGCGGCAGTCAGATTCACCGCAGTCTCCTGTCTCGCTTCCATTTCCTGTCTCCTGTCATCCAGCCGGGCCGAGCGCTTCGGGATTGGCGCAGAGCTCGCGCTTCAACTGGCCGTCGAAAAAATCAAGCACGTTCCGGACCGAGACCACGGCCATGCGGCTCAGGCAGGCATCGGTGTGGGCTGCGCAGTGCGGGGTGACGACCATGTTCGGCAGGGACACGAGGCGGTGATGCGGTCCCGGAGGCAGATGGCGCCAGACATCCGTTGCGGCTGCGCGAAGGTGTCCGCCTTCGACGGCGTCGGCCAGGGCGTCCTCGTCGACCAGGCTGCCCCGGGCGACATTGACGAGAATTGCGCCTTTCTTCATTCGGGCGAGCCGGGCGGCATCAAGCAGCGGCGCGTCCTCCGGCGCCGCAGGCAGACAAAGTACGATGCAGTCGGCCTCACCCAGCGCCTCTCCCGAACTCCGCACATGACGGTACCCCAGCGCTTCCGGCAGACTCGGGTCGACGAAGGGATCGGCGACGATCACTTCCATGTCGAAAGCGCTGGCGAGCCTTGCCAACCTGCGGCCGATCCGGCCAAAGCCGACAATCATGACGGCCTGCCCTGCCAGCTCCATCGTGCCGACGGCATCGCGCGACACCAGAAACCGTTCCCGCCCTTCGCCATCCTCCGCGGTTCGCAGCAGATCCATGCAGGCCGGCAGGCGGCGCGCGGCGGACAGAAGCATCATCATGGCGTGCTCGGCCACCGAGACCGCGTTGGCGCCGCCAACCGTCAGCACCGGAATTCCACGCTGCGTCAGGTGATCGACGTCGATGTTGTCGCATCCGACACCGTGGCGCGCGACCATCTTGAGCCTTCCCGCCATGCCCAGGACATCGGCGCCAAGGTGGAGCTTTCTGAGGACAATCGCATCGACATCAGGAACCGCATCAACGAGGTCGGCTGGCTTCGGATCGGTGAAAGGCACGGATTCGAATTCCGGACGGGTGTCGAGGAGGCGATGGCCGTCCGGATGGACATCTCCGACAAACAAGACCTTTGGCATAGGCAATCCATGGAACTGAGGCTGAATGATGGAGGGATGCACCCCTCACGACGGGGCGCGCCCGCGGCCGAATCGCGACCGGCGGCATGGACAGTGGAAGCGCATCTATCCCGGCCCGGCCCTTTCCGGCACCGGCGTCATCGTCCGTTGCAGCAGAATGACGAAAAGCGCCGCAGCGACTGCCGGTACAGAGGCCCGCCAATCGGGATAGATCAGCCCGATCGTTGCAAGAAGAAGCACCCCCTTGTGCCAGCGTTTCAGGGGCGCAAGCAGGTAGCCGTGCAGGGCCGCCGCCAAGACAATGACGCCAAAGGCGGCCTGGGCGACCACCAGCGCGACGTGGAACGGATCGCCCTGGAGGAGAATCGCGGGCTCGTAGACGAACAGGAAGGGAATGATGAAGCCCGTCACGCCAAGCTTCACGGCCTTGATGCTCGATTCCCAGACTTTTCCGCCGGCGAGTGCATTGGCCGCGTAAACCGCCATGGCCACGGGCGGCGTGATGGCCGAGAGAATGGCGAAGTAGAACACGAAGAGGTGGGCGGCCTCGACCTGCACCCCGAGACTGACCAATGCAGGCACCATGAGCGCAACCTGCACGATATAGGCCGGCGTGGTAGGCATCCCCATGCCGAGGATGATTCCCGCCACCATGCTGAGCAGCAGTGCGATCAGGAGGGTGTCGTTGGCTGCGGAGATGACGAAGTTGGAGAAGGTGAGACCGATCCCCGAAACATTGATCACCCCGACCACAATCCCCGCGCAAGCGGTGGCTGCGGCGATCGGCAAGGCGTTGCGCGCGCCGTTCTCAAGCGCCGTCAAGGTGTTCGTCAGCGTTACATAGTGCCGCGTCGTCTTGCGCAGGAAGGCCGTCGGCAGCACGGAGGCAATGCCGCAGAACGCGGCAAAGGGCGCGGAGTAGCCCATGAGGAGGACGCCGACGATCAGGGCCAGCGGAACGAACATGTGGCCGCCGTCGATCAAGACCTTGCCGAGCGGGACTTGCTGTTCCTTCGGAACGGAGCCGATGTCGAGCCGCTTGGCCTCGAAGTGGATCGCCGCGAAGACGGCAACGTAGTAGAGGACCGCAGGCATCAAGGCGAGGGCGGCGACAGTGAGGTAGCTGACGCCGAGATACTCCGCCATGACGAAGGCTGCCGCGCCCATCACGGGCGGCATGATCTGGCCGCCGGTGGAGCTGACCGCCTCCACCGATGCGGCAAATGAAGGCTTGAAGCCGATGCGCTTCATCAGGGGGATCGAGAACGCGCCGGTCGTCATCACGTTGGCCACGGCAGAACCGGAAACCGAGCCGAACAGTCCGCTGGTGATGCAGCCTACCTTGGCCGGGCCGCCCGCCTGCCGTCCCGTGAGGGCGATGGCGAATTCCATGAACAGCTTGCCGATGCCCATGCGCTCGACCATGGCGCCGAAGATGATGAACAGCACCATGAAGGTGGCCGAGACCGCCACCGGAATGCCGAAGATGCCGTCGGTGGTCAGGAACAGTTGCTCGATCAGCAGCGGATAGCTGGTCTTCGTCGCCACCAGCGCAAAGACGATGAAGCCAACGGCCGTCAGCGGCAAGGCCAGTCCCAGGGTCCGCCTCGTGCCCTCGAGAACCAGGATGACCAGCCCGGTGCCGACAACGAGATCCCAACGGGTCAGGTCGTCGACATACATGAAGCGCTGCTGGACATAGTCGATGTTGATGGCCGGGTAGAGCGCGGCAAGGCACACTGCCAGCGCCAGGCAGATGTTCAGCACCGATGGCCGGTCGACCGGCTGACCGCGCCAGTTCGTGACCAGGTAGATGAGGCCGAGCCCGATGCCGACGTGATAGCCCCGCAGGTAGTACGGGCCGGGATAGCCCGCCAGGGCGAAATGGAGGTGGCTGACTGCGAGGATCAGCAGCAGCGCCTTGACTGCCAGACGGGCAGCATTGACCCAGTTGAGGTTCATCGTCGTCTACAGGCGCCCCCGCCGTTCGCGACGGTCAGCCCGTAACCCTTTTTAGCGTGTGAACGGGGCTTTGCCGAACTCGCGTGCCGGCCCCTTTTCCCATAGCCGGACAGGCAACGGGACCGGCACTCGGGCAAGCCGTCAGTTGACGCCGCGTTCCCTGTAGAACGCGGCAGCGGCCGGATGCAACGGCACGCCGATATCCGCCGACATGTCTTCCAGTGTCAGCGTTGCCATGCTCTTGTTGACTGCGGAAAGCGACTCCAGATTGTCCGCAATGGCCGTCAGGATTGTCTTGACGACGTCGCCGCTGTAGTCGCAGGCGGCAATCATGTGCGTGCCGTAGGTGATCGCATCCGCCTCGCGGCTGAGGTTCGGGTAGCTGCCGACCGGAATCGTGCGCCGAATGAAAGCGGCGTTTTGCGCCTTGAAGTGCGCGAAAATCTCATCCGTGATCGGCACCATCTCAATGTCGCGGCTGGTTGCGACGTCCATCACGGCGCCCGCCGGCAAGGCGGTTCCGAGGGTGAAGATGTCGGCGTGTCCGTCTTTCATCTGATTGACTGAATCGGAATAGGACACATGAGAGACGTCGGCCATGTCGTCATAGCTGAGGCCAACCGCCGACAAGAGGCTGCGGGTGAGAAACTCTCCCGTATTGCCGTTTTGCTGCGTGGTCAGGCGCTTGCCCCTGAAGTCGGCGATGGACGTCACGTTGGCGTCGTCGCGGGCAACGATCTGAAACCACTGCGGATAGAGCGTGCCCAGGTTGCAGACGTTTTCCGCCTTCTCGCGAAAGGGCGCCCGGCCGGCGAGGGCATCCACCGTCGAGATGGTGTTGGCGAAGGCGACAGGGAACTTGCCGGACGCGACACCCACGACGTTCGCCACACCGGCACCGGGCGTGACGGTGATCGACAGATCGGGATCCATTTGCTCCGATATGGCCTTGATGGCTCCGGCAAGCGGGTACCAGGACCCTCCTTGAGAGCCCGAAGAGAGGACAAACTCCTCGGCCTGCGCAGCGAGTGATTCCGCCGCCACCATTGCGGCGGCCGCGGCTGTCGTCTTGAGATTGCCTGACGATGCGAACATGCTTTCCTCCTGGTTGTCTGCAGGCGGGCGCCGATTCATGAAGCAGGGCGCCAACCGTTCTGTGCCGGAACCGGACGCTAGGTATGGGGTGAATATTTGTCAATCAAAAATCATATTTTTTGAAATAAATCATCGACATATTTGCAGTGGAAGATCGTTTATGGAATATTTTATACATATAAAACATGATGTTATGTATTATCACGAAAACAAATGGCTTGACAAGCATCCTAAATCTGTCTTACAGATTTATGACAAGATACCGCAAGGGCTTGGAGAATCAGCCAGCCGCGCCGGCAGACCGGAACGCGCCAACCTGGACATGAACAATGCAGAAAAACAGCACTTTGACCGATACCGTGTATGAGGCGATCCTGGCAGGAGTCGTGGACGGCGGCTTCCCTGTCGGCGCCCGGCTGCCGCCGGAATGGGAGCTTTGCGAGAACTACGGCGCCTCGAGGCCGATCATTCGCGAGGTCCTGGCCCGCTTGCGTGCGCAGGGGATCATCGAGTCACGCAAGGGCTCGGGCAGCTACGTGATGCGCCGCACAGGCGCGACGGTGCAGATGTCCGAAGACATCGCAAGCATGGCGGAGATCGAAGCCTGCTACGACTTCCGCATCTCGTTGGAGGGCGAGTGCGCCTATTTCGCCGCTCTCAATCGCAATGACAACGACTTGGACGCGATGACAACGGTGTTCGAGGCGTTTTGCTCGGCGTTGAGCGACAACAAGCGAGGCGGCATAAATGATGACTTCCGGTTTCATCTGTCGATTGCCGAAGCCACTCACAACCCTTTCTTCGTCAATGCCTTCCAGTCCATCAAGAGCCGGGTCCACATGGCCATAGACATCTCCAGGCAACTGACGGCGACGCCACTCAATGTCCGGCGCAGGACGCTGGTCAACGAGCACCGTTCCGTTCTGGACGCCATTGTCGCCGGCAATGCCGCCAAGGCACGCCGCGAGATGCGGCGTCACGTCACGAATTCCAGGAACCGGGTCTTCAAGGGCGAGAGCCACTGACCGGAATCCCGGCCGCGACCCGTGTCGGCAGTCAATACTCGCCGCCTTCAAAAATCCGCAGCCGGGCGTTGTCCAGGTGCCGGTGCATCAGCCGCCTCGCTTCGTCCGCATCCCGCGAGGCTATCGCATTGTAGATCGCCCTGTGCTCTTCCTGGACAGCAAGACGTCTTGATCCGGGCTGCTCCAGGGACAAGCTGCGGTTGAGGCCGATGCCGACACGTATCTGGCTGGCGATCGCCGCCATGGTCGACAGAAAGAACCGGTTGTCTGCCGCGGCGGCGACCGCCTGGTGGAAGGCGATGTCCTCGTCGATCCCTCCTGTCCCGCCTTTCAGCGAATGCTCGAGGTCGCCAAGCGCCTGTGCCAGGCGCTCAAGATCCTCTTGGTCGTGCTCCACGGCGGCAAGAGCCGCCGCTTCGCTTTCCAAGGCGATGCGGAACACGAAGCACTTCTGAATGTCGGCAACGCTGCCGACAGCGGCAAAACTGAAGACCTGATGGGCCGGGCGGCGAACGACGAAGGTTCCCGCGCCCTGGCGCGACGTCACGAGACCGTCATCCTTCAGGCGCCGCAAGGCCTGCCGGACGACGGGTCTTGACACGGAAAGCCGTTCCGCAAGCTGCATTTCCGTCGGCAAGCGGGCGTTGAGCGCAAAGGCGCCAACGATGATCTGACTGACGATGTAGTCGTAGACGCGATCATTCAACGCGCCTCTCGGATTCGAGGCGTCTTCCGAACGATCGCCAGCCTGCATCACGCCTTCCTCAATCTGCCAGCACCAATTGCATGATCGCACGAATTTGTCGCGCAATGCGCTTGACGGGAGATGATTTACAAATTAACAAATTTTTTGCAAATATAGCCGTCCAAACGATGACCCCGTCGTTATGGCCGCAGCAAGGGAGGAAGGCAAGAATGTGCGGCAGTTTCAAGACCTGTGCGCGATTCGGAACGGCGCTCCTGTTTGCCGCTGCGGCATGCGGCGCTCAGCAGGTGACCGCTGAAGAGGTCGCCGTCACATGCTCCGGCCGGCAGTTGGCGCAGGAGGGTTGGGGCAAGTCACTGCATGCCGCAACGGAGGAGTTCGAAGCGCAAGAGCCTGGCATCAGGGTCGTCACCGAACCGGTCCGGCTGGCACAGCGTGACGTACGCCTTGCAACTGCGATCCGTGCGGGACAGGGCCCCGATGTCTTCGCCCTGGACGCAAGTCCTGTCCGGCAGCACATCAGCGAGGACCGGGCCCTCGCTCCTTCGCGGCTTGCTGAAACTCGGGGTTCCGACCTTTTCGACGACTTCCACGAAACCGGTCTCGCCCCCGCAACGGTCGACGGCATCGTCCATGGCGTGCCGATGAACACCGTGACGACGGGACTGGTCTGCAATCGGGGCAAGCTCGAGGCGGCCGACCTGTTCGAGCCGGCCACTTCCTGGGTGGAGTTCTCCGCTCAGGCCGATGCGGGCGCGGACCAGCGGGCGACGACCCGGCGCGGCGCAACGCCACGGTCGAGGGCGTGGAACTGACCGGGCCGGACAAAATCGTGGCGCTTGGCGTCGCGGGCAACAGCATTGTCGCGACGATGAACAGGAAGACGCCGGCAGCAAACGGTCAATGGGCGGAGGCCACTTTCCGGACAGAAGGTACGCATCCGTTTGACGGAAAGACAGAAAGCAATCTGAGAAGAGAAAGGTACACGAGCAATGGTAACCGAGGACTTACTGCAACGTCTGCGCAAGGACCTGTCGGGCGTCTCCACCGCCACAGTGTCTACTGCGCTGTTCAAGCGCGGACTGCGCAAACAGTTCATTCAGGACGTCAGACCGCTGAAACCGAAGGGCCGTACAATGGTCGGGCCGGCGTTCACGCTGCGCTATATCCCCGCCCGGGAGGACCTGAACGGAATCGAGGTCTTCCGCGACCGCGCCCATCCGCAGCGGGCCGCGATCGAACAGTGTCCCGAAGGTCATGTCATGGTGATCGACAGCCGCAAGGACGCGGGGGCAGCATCCGCCGGCAGCATTCTGGTGTCACGGCTGATGATCAGGGGGGCTGCGGGCATTGTCACGGACGGGGGCTTCCGCGACGCGCCGGTCATCGCCGATCTCGATTTCCCGGCCTATCACAGCCGGCCGTCGGCCCCGACAAACCTGACCTTGCACCATGCGATCGACATCAACGTTCCGATCGGATGCGGCGACGCACCGGTCTTCCCAGGGGATCTCGTCCTCGGAGACGACGAAGGCGTTGTCGTTGTCCCGGCCCATCTCGCGGAGGAGGTGTCAGCGGAGGCTGTTGAAATGACGGCCTTCGAGGACTTCGTCAGCGAGGAGGTGCTGAAAGGCCGGTCGATTCTCGGTCTTTATCCGGCCACGGATGATCAGACGCTGACGGACTTCGACAGTTGGCGCCAAGCCAACAACCGCGGAGGCTGGCCATGCAGCAGCAGCCAGTGAACAGTATTCATCGGCGAACAGGCACTTGAGGAAAAATACATGCTGAACGGAAAACACCTGATCGCAGGCCAGTGGCACTTGGGGGAAGCGACCTTCCGCAATCACCCGATCCAGGGAGCCGCCACTGATTTCGCTGTCGGAACACCGGCGCTCGTCGACAAGGCCGCAGCTGCGGCCGAGGAAGCCTTTTGGCATTACGGGACGGCGGCAAGCGGCGAGCGGGCAGACTTTCTCAAGGCGATCGCAGATGAAATCGATGCGCGAGGTGATGTCATTAAGGACATCGGCTCGGCCGAAACCGGCCTGCCCGAGGAACGGATCGAGGGCGAACGCGGCCGGACCACGGGACAGCTGCGCCTGTTTGCCGATCATGTCAGGAACGGTGCGCATCTTGA
This sequence comes from Boseongicola sp. SB0662_bin_57, assembly GCA_009839535.1. Taxonomy (GTDB): domain Bacteria; phylum Pseudomonadota; class Alphaproteobacteria; order Rhodobacterales; family Rhodobacteraceae; genus JAJEFO01. The sequence goes on from VXPN01000478.1 coordinate 9,082, forward strand.
CCGTCGTCATGACCCTGCATTGCCTGACCGGCGGCCGGCGCCACGCCCGGACCTGCGCGTTGCGCAGCGGCCGCTCGGTCCGGTCGCCGTGTTCGGCGCGTCGAACTTTCCGCTGGCGTTCTCGACCGCCGGCGGCGACACGGCAGCGGCGCTGGCGGCTGGCTGTCCGGTCGTCGTCAAGGGCCACGAGGCGCACCCGGGCACCTGCGAGATCGTTGCCCAGGCGATCGAGGCTGCGATCAAGGCCTTCGGACTGCATCCCGGCGTCTTTTCCCTCGTCCAGGGCGGCTCGCATGACGTGGGCCGCGCCCTGGTGCAACACCCGCTGATCAGGGCCGTCGGCTTCACCGGTTCGCTGGCAGGCGGGCGCGCTCTTTTCGATCTGTGCATGCGGCGTCCCGAACCCATCCCGTTCTTCGGCGAACTGGGGTCGGTCAACCCGGTTTTCCTGCTGCCCCGGGCCCTGAAGGCGCGCGGGGAGGACATCGCCGCGGGATGGGCCGCCTGCCTGAGCCTGGGAGCCGGGCAGTTCTGCACCAACCCAGGGCTGGTGGTTGGCGTTGCCGGTCCGGATCTGGACAGATTCGCAGCGGCGGCAAAGAGCGTGCTCGGCAAGGTAACGCCGCAGACCATGCTGAGCGATGATGTCGCTGCAGCCTACCGCTCCGGCCGTGACCGCGTGGCAGCAGCCGACGGAGTCAGGACGGAACTGACATCATCCGGCCGCGGACGAGCCGTGGCTCCCGATGTTCTTCAGGCGAGCGGCACCGCCTGGCTGGCCAATGCGGTCCTGGGAGAGGAGGTGTTCGGACCGCTCGGCCTGATCGTTCATGCTGCCGACATGGACGAGATGGCAAGGATTGCAGGTCACCTCGACGGGCAGCTGACCTGCACGATCCAGGCCGACGACGGCGACCTCGACGATGCTGGCCGGTTGATGCCGATCCTGGAACGGAAGGCTGGCCGGCTTCTTGCCAACGGGTTTCCGACCGGCGTCGAGGTTTGCGACGCCATGGTTCATGGCGGCCCCTATCCGGCGTCGACCAACTTCGGCGCCACCTCCGTGGGAACCCTTTCCATTCGCCGGTTCCTCCGGCCGGTCTGTTATCAGGACATGCCTGCCGCATTGCTGCCCGGTGACCTGAGAAGTGAAACCGCGCCTTGACAGGCTTCGCTTTGCCGATGCCGATTGGCCGCGCGTCTCCTTCACCGCATGAAGGCAGTGCAGAAAGACCGCGCTGAACAAGCAGCAGCGCAAGGAAGACCGGCAAGCTGACCGTCTGCGGCCGGGATGAGCAAGGAGTGGCCTGCAATCGGAAGTCCATGCCGGACTTGATGACTCTGGCTCACCTTGGCGGCGCAGGCCTTGGATGCCATCGGTAAGCCAGGCAACCTTGCGTACACGCGCCACACATCGTCAAGAAGCGAACAAGCAGCATGCGAGCCGACGGAACTCCGCGCCATCGTGCAGGCTCCGGCCCGTCACGCCGCGAGGGAGCGCTTCGCGCAGTCTTGCTTGGAGGCCGAATTCGAGGCGTGCTGCCGTACAGGTCGAGACAGGCGACATTGCGATCAAGGCAGATGGAACGTGACTCCGGAGACAGACAGGGGCTCACCAGCATTGGGATGAACTGCCGGTCGACGTCCTGATGCTCGGATCGATGCAAGCGCGCGATGCAGCTCTCGAGCTGACAGATCGCGATGTGAGCAAAGCGTGGCACTCCATTTGGCTTGACCTAAATGAGGAGTGCGCAGTGAACTTCATCGTGGTCGAAATCGATCCAGGCATCGAGCTGACATCCGGGCTCGAGACGCGGCTCCTGGCGAAATCCGGTGATCTGAGTGCTCGGAACGCGTTCGAGCCGAGCGCGAACCGCGTCCAGGGCCATGTCATCCAATTGCTTCGTCATTTTATCCATTTTCACCATTCGGTGAAAATGGATAAAATGGTGAAATTGGTCGGGGATCCCCTTCAGCAATTTGCCGCCTTCGCCGAACGCTGACGCCGGCCATGGCAGCGAACAGTCCGGGTCGGGGGCCGCGACTCGGCGCCGATCAAGACTCGGTGTGCTGGCCGTGTCGGCTGCATGCGCATATGGCGAGGCTCGACCGAATTCGACCGCACGGCGCCGTCCGCGGTTAGCTTCCTCAAATCCCGCACCTGTTGTTTGTGACCATCTTGTGCAACCTGGCTGAGCCTCTGACCGAAGTTGCGCAGAATGCCGCACACCGAAAGCTCAGGCCGCGTCAACCCTTCCGCACGGATACGACGCGAACTCGGCAAATCCCGCTTCTCCTGGAACGCAACGGACATTCAAGGCACGAACTGGATTGTCCGCCCGATTCAAGCGAGACGCAATGAAGTGGACAAGTGCCGCAGGAAATCGCGCTCGTCGGCTTGTACGTGGCTCACTCGGCCGGTTCGGCAACCGCAGGAGCGACTACAGCCTGCTCATAGGACAAGTCACCCAATCCATCCTCGAAGATGTCGCGCTCGGCGATCCATTCGCGTGACTCATCAAAGAATTGACGCGAATACGGCTCGAACACGATCCGCTCTCCCGGTCCGAACAGCCGCGTATCCATCTGGTCGCGGAAACGCTCCGGGAACTCGTTCCTGTAGTAGTGAGTGTAAAGTTCCTGCCGGAGATCGATGTCCCGTTGCGCCATGCGCAAGGCGCTGAAAAATCTCTCGACGTCTTCCAGGTCGGCGTCCTCGGCAACCATCGCGGCCATCATGAACGACGTGTCCAGGATCTTGCGGAACCCCAGTTGCTCCATGAAGTAATACGGGCCGCTGAACAGGCTGACGGCGGGAATGTTGCCGTCGATCATGTGTTCCATCCGCTTGAACAGGAGACCGTCAGCAAAGGACAGGTTGATTTCATCGCGCGAAAGGAACGGTTCCAGCGCCTGGATCGACGAATAGTGGCTGCCGGACTGATAACCCACGGAGATCGGGACATTGGCCAGATCTTCTGGCCTCTTGATGGAAGATTCCGCAGGAACGAATATTCCGCACGGGGAGACGGAATAGGCGTTTGCATAGAGCTTCCCGTGACCAGACGCAGCTGCCACGTTCACGGTCCAGTGGCAGGCCGAGCTTACGTCACAGGTCCGGCCCTTCTCGAAGGTCTGATATGCCCCGACCCGGTCGCCGAGGTCGTGCCGTTCACCCGTCGCGGAAAGCAGCTGGTCTTCCAGCGCGTAGTCCAATCCGACTTCGTCAAAGTACCCCTTCTCAACCGCAATCCACTCGTGCAGGCGCATGTGCGGCGCTATGACAAACTTTCCCATGTTTTCCTCCCGGCGTTCCTTTGCGAGTCGACCAAGTCTCGTCCCGGTCCTGGCAGCATCGGCAGGATCTCGTCCACCAATCTGCTCACCCGCATTTCTGTTTCGAGGGATTTCACCATACGATGAAAGTTCCTGATTTGGTCAAACGGGTCAAGATACCTGCAATGCCATCGGTCGATCTTGCTCGCCTTTCCGGGCCGCAAGAACCGACAATGCCGCTGCCTCGACCTTTGAGCCCGCAAGGGGTCGAAACGGTCAGCCTCGCCTGAACAGCCTTCCAAGTCGGCCACGCACCGATTTCGTGGCTTCGCCAATGTCGAGAAGCAGCGGGGCGATGCGGCGGCGCCGGAAATTCCGCCAAAGCCTCCAGATGGTGACCAGCAGCGCCGCCAGGAGCGTCAGGAACACGATGTTGAACCATGGGATCAACTGCATTTCAGGGCCTTCGGCCGGTGTCAGGCGAAGCGCGTTCGGAAATATCGAGAGCCAGACGTTTCGC
>VXPN01000512.1 GCA_009839535.1 Boseongicola sp. SB0662_bin_57
TCCGACGCCTCGCAACACTACATCAGGTGTTGCACTTCAGAGTGGAACGGGGGCACATTGAAACACCAGCATTCCGCACCTTCGGTGCTGGGGGTCTGCAACAGTTTGACTTTACACGACTTTCTCTCTCGCGTCAAGAGCCGGACGGCGGCCAGTTCGCCCGTCTCCGGTTCGCCAACGCAACTGATTCGGGAGAGAACCCATGGCCAACCGCCGCATCACCCAACGCCTGATAGACGTCCTCAAGCCCGGCAAGTCCGTCCGCGAGATCCGCGACACGGAACTTCGCGGCTTCGGCATCAGGATCCTGCCATCCGGACGCAAACGCTACTTCGTGCACGCCCAGAGCGGCGGACAGCGCCGGTGGACGACAATCGGCGACGCCGACAAGATGTCGTTGGCCGAGGCCCGGCCTCTTGCCCGTGCCCGCCTGGCAGCAATCGTGAACGACAATCCGTCCGGATTCGGCGACGCCTCGCCGGAGACCCTGTTCGAGGACATCGCGGATGCCGCGTTCCGCCGACATTCCCGAACCTGGAAGCCGGGCACCCTTAAGGTCAACCGGCAATACCTGAAGAACCAGATCCTTCCCCGGTTTGGCGGACAGCCGATCGGCGCCATCACGAGCGGGGACGTCCGGCAATGGTTCGCCTCGCTCCGATCGACACCCTCCGCCGCCGATCGGTCGATGCCAGTGCTGTCTGTGATCATGCGGGAAGCCGAAACGCTTGGCCATCGCCCGGAAGGCAGCAACCCGTGCGTCAACATCCGCCGGTACCGGCGGCGCGGACGCGAGCGGTTCCTGTCCCGCGAGGAGACCCGCCGCCTTGGCAGGACGCTCGCAATGCACGAAGGCGAGACCTTGGCCGCCGCTGTCAGGCTCCTGCTTCTGACCGGCGCCCGAAAGAGCGAGATCATGACCTTGCAATGGCAGGACTATCGCGACGGCCATCTCTTCCTGAGGGACAGTAAGACCGGGCCGCGAACCGTCTGGCTGTCCGCCGCCGCCCGCTCGGTCCTTGACGGCCTGCCGCGACAGGACGTCTGGGTCTTCCCGGGGAGATCCGGACCCGCACAAGGCCTGGACAGTTTCTGGCAGGCCCTGCGAAAGGAGGCCGACCTGCGGGACGTTCGCCTTCACGATCTTCGTCATGGATATGCGAGCATGGCCCTTCAGGCCGGCGAGACCGTTCTCACCATCGGTCGCCTGCTTGGTCATTCCAGGCCAGAAACGACCCTGAAATACATCCACCTTGAGGACGAATCGGTGCGCGAAGCCGTCAACGCAGTGGCGCCGGTTCTTGGCGGGGACGGGTGATCCATGACGAAACGGATGCGCCTGACCGACGCCGGAATCATGCGTCTCAAGCCCGGCACAGCGGACTACACGGTCTGGGACACGGTCACGCCCGGCCTTGGCGTCCGTGTCCGGACGTCCGGATTCCGGGGATACGTCTTCCATCAACGGGGACCAGGCAGCACGCAGCGGGTGTCGCTGGGCCCGGTCACTCTGAAAGGCGTCCAGGACGCCCGCCTGAAGTGCCTTTCGATCCAGCTTGACGGGAACGCCGGCAACGCCGGTGCGGCTTCGACGCCCCGAACAGGCATTCCCCTGTTCCGGGATTACGTGGCGGACCCGTGGATGGCCGAAAACCGAGACCGCTGGAAACCGCGGACACGGAGAGGCGTGGACTCTGCTCTCCGAAGCAAGCTGCTCCCGGCGTTCGGGCACCTGCCGCTCGACCGGATCGCTCCGGCAGCCGTGGATGCCTGGTTCGACCGCTGCAGCGTCACGGCGCCGGGCGCCGCGAACGCCGCCCTTTCGCTTCTCCGGCAGATCATGAATCACGCCGTTGCCGCCGGCCTGATCGTCGCGAACCCCACCCGGAGCACCAAGAAGAACCCGAGACCCCGGCTCACCAGGTTCCTTTCGGTCGAGGAGATCGTCCGCCTTCACGAGGCGCTCGACCAATGCGTGGCGGAGCGGCCCGCATGGGAGCGGCAGGCGGACATCCTACGCCTTCTTTTATACACGGGATGCCGCAAAAGCGAGATCAAGAACCTCCGATGGTCCGAGTTCGACGGTGACACGCTCCGGCTCAGCGACAGCAAGACCGGCCCGCGAACCGTGCATCTCAGCGCGGACGCCCGTGACGTCATCGACCGGCAGCGGCGCGGCAACGGCCCGTTCGTGTTTCCCTCTCAAGTCAATCCAGAAAGGCCCTATGGATACAACCTGGCACTGTGGCACAGGGTCCGGGAACGCGCCAGCCTCTCTGGGGTCCGGCTTCATGACACTCGCCACACGTACGCCAGCCAGGCCGTGATGAAAGGGATCCCGCTACCGGTCGTGGCGCGACTGCTTGGCCACCGGCAGTTGCAAATGACCATGAGATACGCCCATGTAGGAGACCGGGAGGTGATCGAGGCGGCGGAGAGAATCGGCGAGGCGATTTCGCGGGCGTTGGACGAATCCGACTGAACCCGGTGAAGTCCTGAACACATTCATCGCTGAGCGTTCCCGCATTTCTGGTTGTGTAGGGAAACATGCAAGTGGCGTGTCTCACTATGGCAGATCTCTTGCCGCCGAACTCGTACTTGCTCAATAGCTGCGGCTGCGGGCGTGACGGCACGTCAAGCCGACGATCATGCTCGAGAAAAGCACGGCAACGACTCGCGAGATGATGCACCGGTTCCGGGACGATGCGCCAAATCGTCGCCAAGGGCCTGAAAGGAGGGCGGAGCGAAATGTCGGTTCGGCATTCACCGACCGGACTTGGTTCATTCAATATCTGCTGCTCAGTGGCAGCGAGGGCGCACAAGAGGTCCGATTTGAACGCCGTCAGGCAAAGTGACCAATGGTCAAACACGGCCCGAACCGTTGCCGATTTCACTCGTTGCCTTCGGCATCAGGGTCCGGCGATAGAATTGGCCATGATCGACCCGATGAAAGGTCCGGATGTCGCGGCTCGGATTCCGGCGCACCATGCATGTCCCGGATCTTGTCGATTTCGGTCAGGCAACGGGCGGCACAGTCGTCCTTCCCCCCATCGACCGTGAGAGCCAGAAGTTCCTTTCGCAGTTGCGTCGACTGGACTGGAATGACGCTGAACACGCCTTGCCATTCATGGGACAGGACGCGGGCGGTAACGGCGGCCTCGACAGTGCGCGGGCCAAGGAAGGAGCGCTTCGTCGCGACTTCGCATTTGACGAGCAGGACGACATCTTCATGTGTCGAACATTCAGCGAGGCTGTGTGCAAGCAGCGCTTGTTCCACAGTTTGCGGTCCTTCCCGGAGAAGATCACGGACCAGCGCGTGCGTTTCGGGATTGTCGCGGAGCAGCCTCGCGAGCTCTTCAGGCAATCGCATATGGCTGCGTGACGTCTCCTTGAGTTTCCCGGACAGGACCAGTTCCACGATGCGTCGGGCCGCTGTTTCGCCTTCGATGCTCATCGTGGACTTCCGCCATTGGTAGTCGTCAAGCAGATACGGATCATTTTCGGCAAGCTTGACCAACACGCTCTGGCAATCCTCCTGCGGGTCGAGGGCGAGGCTGCGAATCATCCCTTCGAGCATCTGTGGCGTTCTCTGCGCGTCAGGCAGGCGCGAAACGATTTCGGGAATTCGGGTGATCGGCGTTGCAAAGGGGAGCAAACGCAGCCAGTCCCGGAGCTGATAACCCTCACCGTCCGTCAGAATCCAGGGCTTGGTCTTCGCCTCGTCAAGCGTCTCATCGATGCCGTCCGCCACGAGGTCGATGGAGACATGCTCTCCGGACAGGACAAGGCCCAGGAAAAGCGCGGCGCGCGATTGACGAGGCCCAAAGGCAATCAGTCTCTCGAAGATTTCAGCGCGGTTGCCGTGGGGCAGGCGCGCGCCGACGCTGCCAAGAACAACCGCGCGCATTCTTTGTTCGTCCGTTGTGCCGTCGGCAATGAGCGTTTCGACGGCAGCAAAAATCGCATCCGCTTCCAGGCAACTCTCGTCCGGCTTCGCCAGTCGAGCGGCACGACGGGCGCTGACCCTGGAGAAGTCCACGCCGCCTGCAAGCCAGCGATCCTCCCTTGGTTCGTTCCTGTCCGTCCATTGGACAGCCAGGACGCGTGCGGCGCTTTCGCAGAAATGCTCGCTGGTCAGATAGCCTGCCGCGACCTCGAAGGTTTCAGGCGCCTGAATTGCTGTCATGGCGGCTTCGTACTCGTTCATGTGGGGCTGCCGTGCTTCGTTGACGGCGGCGTCATCACGCCATCGGCTCGCCTTCGCGGCCCTGCGAAACTCATGATATCGCTTCAGATTGTCGTCCAGCAGGCGTTGCAGCGTGGGAAGCAGTGTAACTGTCGGCGCGTGACCGATCATTCGGGCGATTTCGGCCTTTTCGTAACGGGAGGTGCCATGGTCCGCCAACAGTCTGTTGGCCCAGTCCTGCGCCAGGCTTCCAATGATCTCCAGGGCTTCCGTGCCAAAGGGTCGTTCTCGCCCACTGGCTGCCCAGGCTTGCCTGGAGAATAGGCTGGCAAGGGTTGCCAGTTCTTCGTTTTGTACCGCATTTGACCGAGCGGCCACGGCAGTCACCAGGCATGCGCCTTGCGCATGATCAAGACGCTGCCGCAGGGAGTGGATACGGTCATTGGCTGCCTGATCGATGCCGCCGTTTGCGTTCCGCAGCCTGGATCGCACGTCAAGGAAGGCGTCAACCATTGCACCAACGGCGTTTGGACCCAGAACTGACGCCGCTGCCTCGGCCTTGTCGTCATGTGGACCCGTTTCGGCAAGTGCGACCTTCAGAAGGTCGTCGTCCTCGATCGTAAGACCCGCAGCCGCCAGAATGTCGTCCGCGCCGTGAAACAGCGCTCTCCCTGCGCGCAGGCGATTGAGGACGGCCTCGGCGATCGCATTGGGATGATGATAGTTCAGTTCCCAAAGCAATCGGCGATCATCGTCTTCGCGCCCGTCGATGTCGAGATCGGTCACAAGCTCGACAATTTCTCGCGGAGCTTCCTTGGACGGCCCCTCCCACAAGAGACTGCGCAAACGGTCGCGTGGCGACATGCCGGAGGCCATTTGCCTTTCGCGGGCGGCCGCAAGCCGTGCCCGAACTTCGGCATCGTCAATCTCCACCACGCGAGAATTCCGGGCGAGTCGGTCATAGACCGCCTCCTCGGCATTGCAGAGCAGTTTGAAAAGATGGCGGTCGGCGCCGCGCAACGCCAGTGAGTTTGCGACTCCCGCGACTACATCGGAATCCGGGTCGTCGATGGCCACGGCCGTTGCGAGATCGAGTCCCTCAATGCCACTGTTGTGTACCATCTCTGAAAGGACGTTCCTGCGTACGGGGGTTGGCAGGTTGGCAAGCCGTCCGGTGGCGTCCTCGCCGAGAACCGATGGCCGGAACCTCTCGGCAGCCCGCAGAGCGCCGAGATGGACCTGGTCATTTTCGTGTGCAAGCTGCGGCCAAAGAATGTCCACGAACTCGGGGCGACCGGTCGAGATCATGAATCCGAAGGCGCGGTCAAGCTTTCCGGGCGCATGCCAGCGCCCGACGCGCGACTGGATTTCGTCAGCGACATGGTTCCAGACTTCATCGCCGGCGCGGAAGATCATTTCCGCCGCGAGCAATGGGTCAATGTCGAAGCCGGCCAGAACGGCGGCGGCACAGGCCCTTCGCTGTGCGTCGTCACCCCGTGCGGTGCGATCCACCGCAAAGAGGATCGCCTCCGTCCAGGTGCGGCAATTCAGCACATCCGCTCGCAGTCTCTCCAGGGCGGCAGGATCGCCCTCCGCCGCCAGCATCAGACGCTCCACTTCTTGAGAGGCAAACCATTCCTGGAATTGCTGGTGCTGAAATGAAAGACCGGCAACATCCTCCGAGCGGACCAGGACGTGTGCGCTGACAAGCGCGTCGAGCAACCCGTCCGGCTGGGTCTTCACTGTGGCCAGTTGGCCGGATTCAAGGAGTTCTTGGGTGACACCGGTGACGACTTGCCGAGCTTCCACGTCCCTGATGAACGTGTTGGAATTGACGGTCATGTAGGCGGCAAGGCTCTCGAGATAGGATGCCGGGAAGCCTTCGGTCGCGTCCTCCAGTGTCGCACGCTTGCCTGCGTCCCGCTCCAGAGCGGAAACGAAAAGCCGCAGCACCTCTTCCTTCGTGGTGGGGAACGGCTTGCCGTCGGGCAGTGCCAGCAGCGAAGTGAGATACAGCGGGATCGGCACCAGTTCCCGAATCCCCGGTGTGCGCCGGGCGTGATCGAGTAGCCTCTCGCCGGCCTCGCCCCGCCTCTCTTTGGCAATCTCCATATGCTGCTGATCGCTGAGCGGCAGGAGGTCGACGCGCGTTCCGGCGATAGGAATGTCCGTCGCCTGCCGTCTTGTGGAAACGACCAGCCCGAGTTCTGGCAATTCCGCCTTGAGCCGTGCAATCTCGACACGGGCCCGCGCGCGCGAAGTCGCATCTAGTTCGTTCCAGCCATCGAGCAGCAGCACCACGCCGGGAGTCGCCGCGGCTTTGCGAAGGTCGGCTTCCGACACTCCCGAATAGGCTGGACGTCGAAGGACCGATTCAAGCAGCCCGACCCGCAGGGTGGCCCAAGCTCCGAGGGGAACGACGATCGGGGCCGCGTCCTGGGCGTTTGCGACGCCGGCGGCGATCTGGAAGATCGTGGTGGTCTTTCCCATGCCGGGACCGGCAACGAGGACGAGATCCCCATACGTGATGACCGCCCTTGCCAGGGCGCCTGTGCCAAGGTGTTCGCTGATCTGGCCGATCCTCAGCGTGAGCGGAACCGTGCTCGACGGCCACTCTTCTGTCCTTCGAAAGACGGCCAGGTCATCCGCTGCCGCCATCCGCAGGCGTGAGCGCGCCTCTTCATCCGTGGGTGGGGGTGAAAGTTCCGGGAAGGGAGCGTTCTCGGTAATGCTTCGCAAGGTGGCCTCATTCGACTGTCGCTTCCAGTCCCTGAGCAGCTCGACCGAAAATGACGGATCTCGCGAATCGATTGCCTTCGCGTGGACCCTGCAAAGCCAAATGCCGTTTTCGGCAGATTTCCGCTCCTCGCTTGTCAGGTTCGCGTCGTAGCGCGGCCCGCCGGGGGCGGCTGCGGTGATGTGCGCCGCCTCACCGATTCTGATCACGTCTGTTCCGTCGGCGTTGGCTCCGCTCGTGAGCCTACGGCAGGATGGATTCGAACAGTGACTTCCCGCCTGCCTTTCGAGAAGACGCTTGGTCTTCTCACTGAATTCATCCCGGTTGGTGTTCTTGGCCATCGCTCAGGAAATACTGCCTTTGGTGCCCCAGGGGCAACAAGCACAGGCGGGGCACCGTGTATTGCCTCCGTTGATCGAGCACTGGTGCCTCGCTTGTTCGCAATTCAAATTCCTATATGCAATGGACACGTTGCCACTTGCCATCTTGTTTTCTGATTTCCGAGAAGGCGAATTCGCCGAGGCTCAAGTCTTGCCCTGATTCATGTGGATTCCTAGCCGGTGGTTCTCGCGACGAGCCCTGTAGCACGGAAGTCACGTCTACAGATGAACGTTCGAAGGCGACAATGACCTCGTCATTTGCAGCTCGAACGAACCGCTCGGCATTGAAATCGCGAATTTGCAGGCATGATCGTGAACTGCGGCAGCCGGTTTGGCGTGACAGCGGCCGAATCTACCGTTCGACGGCCACCTTGCCACCAAGATTCAACTCGGTGAGAATCTGTCGGAGTTCCGCCTCGAGCGAGGTCGCATTGGACGCGGCGACCTCGACGCTGAACTCCACGCCTACAGTCAGTCCTTCGGCGGACCGGAGTTTCGGGATGAGCTTGGTGCCGAGGCGGTTCCAGAGTTCGGGCGGCACGGTTCCCGATATGCGCAATCGGGCTGGCGCTGCAGCCGTGGGAGGTTGGGTTTCGGGGTCTTCCCTGGTATCGGCTTCAGGTGCGGGTGTGGAAGGTGGCGCAGTGTCGGCTGTATCGGATTCCGGATTCATTTGCGTTGTGGCGGGCGCCCGCAGTTCCTCGCTCCTGGCCTTGGTGAGCAGGAACACGCTTTGTTCGAACGCGACCTCTTCGGCCCCGACCGGCTCAGCGTACCAAAAGCGTTCGTATCGACCATCCGCCCTTGTGCCCGACGCGAGCCCGAACGCGCCGCCCTCGACGAATTCGACGATCTTGCGGCGCAGGACGGCATCGGGATCGATGAGCCGCGTCAGCGAACCGTTCAGCAAGCTCTGACGCAGGCTGGTCAGCGGCCATGCCCCGGTCTCCTTGAACGCCGGTGGCCAGTGCCGGTCGAGATAGCCGGCGCCGATGGTCTCGCTGAGCAGCGCTTCGGTCTTGAGCGCGGTGACCACCCGGCCGCAGAGCGTCTCGCTCGCGCTGCTATGCCCGGCCCCTAGATCGATGACCTTCAGCCCCGACTCGGCCTTTGCGTCGGCAAGCGCGACAAATCGGTATCCGCCCCACACTTCGTCTCTCGCCGCATTTTCCGCGTCCTTCACCTTGGAACGAAGCTCGTTCTGGTCGGCGCGATCGAACTCCGTGCCGAGCACGCCTTCGGTCACCTCCCGGGAAACTCGTCGCCAGGCGAGCCACAGTTCAACGCGGTTCCTGAGCTCCCGCCCCGGCTTCTTGGCGCACCATACGAGTGACGCGGGGTAGAGCCTCGGCGAAGCGCCCCTTTCCCTGGTCCATTGGGCAACCTGTTCCGCCGTTTTGCTGCCGGGTTGCCATTCCACATCGGGGTCGACGAGGACCAGCATCAGGCGGGGCGTGTCCTGAACGGCCGCACCGTCTTCGGGGAACGGCACGACCGGAAGATTGGCGCCTCGAGCGAACTCCTCTTGCACGAGCTTGCGGATTGCAGGTCGGATTTCCGTTTCTTCGTCGAGCGCTGCGCGGCGGTCGCTGACGACTTTCTTCAAGGTCGCCTGGTGATGAATGCGGAAACCGTCGGTCCCGACCTTGCGGATGAAGAATCCTGACGCCTCCAGCGCGCCGGCTGCACTGTCGACGGTCGTGGTATCGACCTCGGGTTCGCCTAGTGCGAAACGCAGTTCGGGCAGGTGTGCAACCTTGTCCACCTGGCCACCGGAGGATTCGAAGAGGATGGCCGCGCCGACACGGCGATGGATATCTCGGAGCGCCCCCTTGGTAACGGAGTCCAGCGCCCGGGCGTGGGCCGTGGGACTCGCGAGATCGGCCGCTATGGCCACGTCAAGCCGCTGCTCTCCCAGTTGTCCGAGCACGACGGCGCGGAACTCGGGCACGTGCAGCGGCGCCGAACCCAGCGTGATCAGGGATTCCGTGCGCGCCTGCTGAAATTGTTCACGAGCCGCCCACGACACCCACTGGGCGAGCATGGCAAGCGTGCCGCGGGTTTGCTGGAACTGGGCAAGAGCGCTCCACTTTCTACGGAAGACGGAGAGCGTCGAGGGATGAAAGGGATAGGAGGCCTCGAAACGACTCCTCAGGAACTCGCGCGCTTTCGCCTCGGTCGTCGCACTGTCCACCGCCATCCACTCGGAAGGCAGCCGGGCGGTCCGCTCGAAACACCAGTCAGCGTACGCCCTAGAAACCCGCTTTCGGATCCGTTCGTCGCCGAGATCCTCGAAAAGGCGGCGGCGAACGACATCGCCGATCTCGGCTTCGTCATTGGCGATGAGATCGCGCGCGACGCGGCGTACGACCTTGGTGATCCGGTCCTGCCACTGACGGTCCCAGTCCGTCATTTCCACCTGGCTGCGCGGCAGGCTGATGACGGCCGCCACTCCGGCGGCTCCGGTGACCGCGACCGTCAGATTCTGGATGAATGCGTGGAAGCTCTCGGCCCGGTCGCGGTGCCGGTTGACGAAGTTCAGGACCTCGTCGAACAGGAGCAGCACAGGGGCGTCGGCTGCGGCGAACACCCGGGCCATCGCGTCCGTTCCGGGTGGAGTGGTCGTCGATGCCGTTCCGAGGGCAGCGACTCCCGCGTCGCCCGCGATTTGGCGGGCTAGATCGATCCATGGCGTCTCGCGTCCCTCGGAAGGATCCCAGGCATTGCCGACGAAGACGCCCACCTTGGCACTTGGTGGTTCGGAGATGCCGGCTTCTGCGAGCAGATCGGACACGCCGGGCAGGTTCTTGGCCTGCGCGCCAGCCTTGGCGAGATGATAGAGCGCGGTGAGAGTGTGGGTCTTTCCTCCGCCGAACTGGGTGACGAGGGTGAGCACTGGGGAAGTGTTCTGCGTCCCTCCGACGAGCCTGCGAAGCACCATGCCGGCATGCTCCTTCAGGGCGCGCGTAAAGCAGGTTCGCGAGAAGAACTGTGCCGGATCCCTGTAGTCCGGAGGGGCTGTCTTTGTGACCACCTGCTCAAGGGCGATCGCGAATTCGTCGGGGCTGAACGAGCGTCCTTCCCGCACTTCCGCACGGGGCATGACGACCTTGTACCATGGATCCCTAGTCATTGCGTTCCTCGGTGTTCTCCGCCGACCTTATCCGTACGTGATTTCGGGTGACCACGATGATCGCACCAGTGCGCATCGCGGCGCCCTCATGATCGATCAAGTTCCGCATCGCCGCCGCCTCCTCGGCGGCCGTCAATCCGTCAAGCCGCACGATGCAGGGATGCGGCAGACGAAGCGCAAAGACAAGCTCCCCGAAGTCCTTGTCCTCGGTGACGAGGACGCGACCTTCCCGGTACGCGACGTCGAGCAGCGTCTGGTCCGAGGCATCGGCAAGTCCGTCGCGGGCCGAAAGAACATCGTGCCCGAGTTTGGCCAACGTGTCGTGCAGAACGCGCGACGCGACGCAGACATCAAGGAGAAACTTCACGAAGCTTCGCGAACGACAATGCGATCATGCACATGTTCGCCTGCCAGCGAGCGATGCGCAAACACCAGACATGCCTGAATGTCCTCCGGCTCCAGAAACGGATACTCGCTGAGTATCGTCTCTGCGGTATCCCCGGCCGCCAGCTTGCCCAGCACATGCTCCACGGCGATACGCATGTCCCGAATGATCGGTTTGCCGCCGAAGATGTCGGCGCGAACGGTGATGCGGTTTAGCAGTACGGCCTCGTCTGTCATTTGCTTCTCCAGTGCTTCCGTATGTGCGTTCTCGTCAATCCCGCGGACAAGACGTGGTGCCGAGTTGGGCTGCCACTTCCCCAGCCGAGATTCACCAACATGCCTTGTTTCGTCAATTCGGACCGCCATGGAATCATCTCGGCACCGCCAGAAGCATGGCGTCCAACAGCCGCTTCTCGCGGCTTCCACGCGGATAGAGCGCGGAGAGTGCGTTTGACAAGCGAAGGAAGTCAGGTCCGCGCTCACGCTCAGAGGCGATCAGCGCTTGCAGGGCGTTTCCATGACCGCCCGCCTGCAGCAGCATGGCGGCGTGCACACGGTCAAGCGCCGTGGCATCCGGCGATTGCAGAATGGGATCCGCACCGTGGCCGTTGCTGCCTTGCCGGCGTCCCGGCCCGGCCATCGGAGGCGTGTCGAGATCGGGAAACAGGCTCTGTTGCGTCCCGGTGTCCGGGCCGGAATCGATCCACTCTTTGGCGATTGCGGAACCCTCAATTCCGAACAGCGACTTCGCCCTTTCAGCTACGGGAAGCAGGCGGACGACTCCCTTCTCTTGGGCGATGATCCTGCCCGTCCATCGTTCGAGGTCGATGCCCATGGGCTGGGAGAAGCGCCGCACCACGTCAAATGGAAGGGGAAGACCCTTGGCGGCTGCCTTGGCGATGGCTTCTTCGTCTTCCCCATCCGGTTCCTGCCGGGGCGTGGGTCCTCCCGCCGCCGACAGCGCCGAGCCACGTGGACCAGTTGGCTTCACACGATCACTCTGTCGAGACTCATCGCTGCTTTGGAGAGCCCACAGAAACAAGGCGGTCAAGCGGGCGTCCTCCTCCAGCGCGCCGGCCATGCCGTTGCGGGCAGCGGCTTCTGCCGTGCCGAGAACCTGTTCGAGGGCCGCACGACCAACGACCTCCCAGACCTTCTCCAAATACTCCGGTAGGGCTACCTCTGCACCTTCGGCAGTCTCGACCGCGCGGTAGCGGCTGAAGACTTCGAGGGCAGGTCCGATGCAGGCGAAGACGAGATCCGCGCCGCGAACGCCCTCGCCTTGCAGGTGGTCCATCCAATCGGCAACACGCATGGGCAGTTGTCGGAGCACCTCCGCCCACTCGCCAATCGGTGCGTCGTCGGGACGCGGGCGGCAGATGAGGTGGACGCTGGTAGCGAGAGCTGCGGAATCTCGGGCACGTAGACGGGAGCCCATTTCTGTCGCGATCGGCCAGGAACCCGTGATCGTCCAGCCGCCTCGGATCATGCCCGAGAGAAGCGCTTCCCAACCTTCAGTGGTCTTGTGGGCGAATACGACAGCACCTACTCCATCGTCCGAAAGGACACGCCGACCCTCGGCAAAGGCTTTCGCCATGGTCTCCTCGAACCATGACCTGTCCTTGGATCGACCGTTACTCTCTCTTGTTTCGTCTTGAACCGCCTCTCGCTCTTTTGGTGTAAGGGGATTTCTGGGGTTGAAGGGGTCCTTTAGAAGAGTGTGATCAGGCAGACTTCGCTTCAGCCAGACGAGGAAGAAGTCGGAAAGGTCGGCGTATGGAACGGCATCGTAGTAAGGTGGGTCGGTGAACCAGACGGTGGCGGACTGGTCCGGGAGCGGATGGTCTGTGGCATCGGAAAGTTGAAGCTGTCCCGCTCGGTCGCGAGGTGCAGATTGAGTGAATTCGACAACCCAATCGAGAGCGCCGCTGTAGCTTCCGGTCGCATTGCTGAACGGGTTGACTTCAGCGTAATCCCATACAATGAGGCGTTTGCGTAGTCCGTAACGGACTGAGCCGCAACGGCTTTTCGAGGGGC
>VXPN01000261.1 GCA_009839535.1 Boseongicola sp. SB0662_bin_57
GGAGTGTGCAGCGCCCGAAGCGCAAGGCCGTGGGCAAATTCGGGATCAACTCGGCTGAGGACCGCCAGTGCCGCGTTCTCGATCACCCCAGACTGCCCTCGAACATGAGGCGCCCGTCTGCAAGGGGGAGTTTCCGCACAAATTTCACGTCTTCGACCCGGAGATCACGGTACAGATGCGGGAAAAGCGCACCATTCCGCGACGGCTCCCACTTGAGAAATTCTGCCAATGGACCGGCATCCACGCACACGAGCATGAGCCCGGCCTCGCCGGCAAAGTGCCTTGAGGCAGTCTCCTCGACCTGCGCTCTGGTCGAGAAGTGGACAAAGCCGTCCCTGATGTCATCCGGCGATCCGGCAGTGCGCCCGGCCGCCTCGAACGCTTCGAACTCTTCTGCGCGAAATATCTTGTAAACGAGTGTCATGCCGGACCCCTGACGACATCTTGGCACCTTGCCATATTGACGGCAATCTCCGATCGCGCACTCCGAACAGGAACATTGACGACGCCCCGGCAGAAATCGTGCCGCCCGCTTCAGAATTCCGGCTTCACGGAAAACGACACCACGCGTCCGTCGGCAGGATGTCGGAAACGCAACGAAAGGGATTGCAGCATGAGCCTGGGGTGCTGCCGGGCCTCTCCCTCCGCGTAGAGCAGGTCGCCAAGGATCGGGTGGCCGATCGCCAGGCAGTGAACACGAAGCTGATGGGATCGGCCCGTCTTCGGGAAGAGTGTCAGGCGGGATTCGTCAGCGCATGCCTGAAGCCGTTCCCATTTCGTGAAGGCCGGCCTGCCATGCCGAAGATCCACCATCTGCCGCGGTCGGTTGGGCCAGTCGACAGCCAGCGGCAAGTCGATCGTGCCGACGCTGCCGGGCACATGCCCTTGAACCCGTGCCACGTAAGCCTTTCGAACCTGGCGCCTCTCGAACTGCAGTCCCAGATGGCGCTGCGCACGAGGCGTCAACGCAAAGACCATGACGCCGGACGTGTCCCTGTCCAGGCGATGGACCAGAAGCGTTGCGGGAAAGGACTCCTTCAGCCGGGTCAGCAGGCTGTCTGCCAGATGACTGCCCTTCCCCGGCACGGACAGGAGGCCGTGAGGCTTGGCCACGACCAGGATCTCGTCGTCGGCGTGGATCACGTCGATCGGAGAGGTTGGCGGAGAGTAATCGCCTGTCATGACCGTGCGGGACGACCAGAGCCGCTCATCGGTCCAGTTCGCCGAAGGTCGCGTCAAGCATTCCCGACAGACCCTCGGCGTCATTTCGGCTGAACGCGTCCGGCTGATCGCTGTCGATGTCAAGGACCGCAATCAGCCGGCCCTTGCCGTTCCGCACCGGCAGCACGAGTTCGGACCGCGTTCGGGAGGAACAGGCGATATGGCCAGGAAAGGAGTCGACATCGGGCACCAGTTGAATCTCTCCGGTACGCGCAGCCGCACCGCAGACGCCTCGGGAAAAGGGGATGGCCAGGCAGCCATGACCACCCTGATACGGCCCGACCTTCAGCAATTCGGGCGCGACGACACGATAGAACCCGGTCCAGTCGAACCGCTCGTCAGAATGATGCACTTCGCAGGCGATGGTCGCCATCAACGCAACCTCGTCGGTCTCGCCTTCGGTCAAGGCGAGAATTCTTGCGCTCAGTTCCGGATAGCCCAGATTCATCGGCTGCCTCGCTCTCTGCGCCGGGATCGGACGTCAGGATTTCAATTCAGGTCGGGCACGACCAGGTCCCCGACCCGATCTGGCGTGGCGAGTTCGGCCCCCGTGAGAGACCGCAGTTCCTCCAGCGAGATCTCCTGCAATTTCTCGCGCAGGACAAATCGCCCGTCAACGACGTCAACGACAGCCATCGACGTGTAGACGCGCCCGATGCACTCCTTGCCCGTCAACGGAAACGTGCACTCTTCGACCAGCTTCGGCCTTCCATCCTTGGTAACATGGTCGGTGACAACGGCCACGCGCTTGGCGCCATGAACCAGGTCCATCGCGCCACCAACGGCTGGCACGCCCTTCGAGCCAACGCGCCAGTTGGCGAGGTCACCATTCTGCGCAACCTGGTAAGCGCCGAGAATCGCCACGTCCAGATGCCCGCCGCGAACCATCGCAAAGCTGTCGGCGTGGTGGAAAAAGGCCGCTCCGGGCTTCAGGGTGATCGCCTTCTTTCCGGCATTGATCAGGTCCCAGTCCTCCTCTCCGACCGCCGGGGCCTCGCCGAATCCAAGAACGCCGTTCTCGGTATGGAACACGGCCTGCCGCCCTTCGGGCTGGAATCGCGCAACCAGTTCGGGAAGCCCGATGCCCAGGTTGACATAGGCCCCGTCACCGATGTCCTGGGCTGCCCGCCAGGCAATCTGTGCACTCGTCAGTTTCCGGACATTCATGGGTAGGCCGTCCCGGCGCGAATCAATTCCTCTTCCTGCAACGGCTCCGGCACCTCCAGCACTGCGTCGACGAAAATTCCCGGTGTCACGACATGTTCCGGATCTATGTCCCCCGGCATGACGATCTTGCGAGCCTGAACGATCGACACCCCCGCCGCCATGCACATCAGCGGGCTGAAATTCCGAGCGGCGTGCCGATAGGTCAGGTTGCCTTGCGTGTCGGCCAGTTCGGCCTTGACGATGGCCACATCAGCCTGCAGCCAACGCTCCTGGATGTATTTCTTGCCATCGAACTCGGCGACAGGCTTGCGTTCCGCAAGCTCCGTTCCATAGCCAGTTGGCGTGTAGAATGCCGGTATGCCCGCCCCTGCCGCACGGATGCGTTCGGCCAAGGTGCCCTGAGGCACCAGTTCCAGCCCGATTTCGCCGGCGAGGTACTTTTCGGTAAACGCCCTTGGATCCGAGGATCGCGGAAAGGAGCAGACCATCCTGGCGACCATTCCGGCGTCTATCATCGCGGCAATTCCGACTCTCCCGTTGCCGGCATTGTTGTTCACGACCGTGAGACCGGCGGGCGAACCCGTGGCAACGTAACGGTCGACCAGCGCGTGAATGAGTTCCACCGGCGCGCCGGAGCCGCCAAATCCGCCGATCATGAGCACGGCGCCATTTTCGATCCCCGCGACGGCCTGCTCAGGCGAAGCAACAGTCTTGTCCACGAAACTTCCTCTCCCGTCGGCTAGAAGGGCAACCCGACGTAGTTTTCGGCCAGATCGCGACGCGCGGTCTCAGACGCTGCCAAGTGGCCAAGCGTCGCCCGGCGCATCTCGGACGCAAAGTCGTCTTCGTCCTCGAACCGGTGGAACGTCATCGTCATCTGCCAACTGAATCGCATGGCCTTCCATATCCGCTTCAATGCGCGGGCCGAATAGTTGTCAATGCCGGAACGGTCGTTGGACTGGACGGCGTCGATCAGTGCCTGGTAGAGATAGTGCACGTCGGACACCGCCAGATTGAGGCCCTTCGCGCCGGTCGGCGGCACGATGTGCGCTGCATCTCCCACAAGGAAGAGATTGCCCCAGCGAAGCGGTTCGGACACGAAGCTGCGCAGCGGCGCAACGGATTTCTCGATGGACGGCCCGGTCCGCATCGTGGCAGCGGTTTCGGACGGCAGGCGACGTTTCAGTTCGGTCCAGAATTCATCGTCGCTCCACTGTTCTGCCCGATCGCTCATCGGCACCTGAATGTAATAGCGCGACAGGTTTTCGTTCCGCATCGATGCCAAGGCGAAGCCGCGCTCGGAATTCGCGTATATCAGCTCTTCCTCGCAGGGAGGGACGCGAGACAGGACTCCGAGCCAGCCGAAGGGATAGGTCCGTTCGAACTCTCGCCTTCGATCGCCCGGGATGGCCTTTCGGCTGACGCCGTGGAATCCGTCACATCCCGCAACGAACAGGCAGTCAAGCCGCTTGCGGTCGCCTTCATGCGTGAACTCCACCACGGATCTTGGCTGTTCCAGATCGGACAATGTCACGTCTTCGACGCCATGAAGAACCGTGGTGCCAAGTTCGTCCTGAGCCATGTAGAGATCCGCAGTGACCTCGGTCTGGCCGTAGACAGTGACATGCTTTCCGGTCAGGGCGCGAAAGTCGATTCGGACCATCAGGTCGTTGTCGGTCAGGTAGCATCCGTCGTGCAGGATTCCCTCGCGGTCCAGCCGGACCGAAACGCCCGCCTCCCGAAGCATGTCGACCGTACCCGCTTCAAGCACGCCGGCCCTGATTCGACCGAGCACGTGATTCCTCGAAGCACGTTCGAGAATCACCGTCTCAATGCCTGCCCGGTTCAGAAGCTGCGACAGAAGAAGCCCCGAAGGTCCGCCTCCAATGATCGCAACCTCCGTTTGCATGCAACAGTCCTCCCCCCGGGCGACCTTCGTCCGCGTCAGTTGGCGATGTCAACCAAGCCGGACAATGATGCCGCATGAAACCTTGGGCCTGGCCGCTTTTCATCCGACAGGCACGCCGCTAGTCTCTGCAAATCAACTGGACGGACTCTACGAACATGCGCAATTTCCAGCTTCCGGGCCGATCGCCCGTTCTCGCCTCGAACGGAATGGTGGCCACCTCGCACCCGCTCGCTGCTTCCGAGGCGTTGACCGTGATGAAGCAAGGCGGGAATGCGGTGGATGCGGCGATTGCCGGGGCAGTTCTTCTCGGCGTTTGCGAACCGCACATGACAGGGATCGGCGGCGATTGCTTCGCGTTGATCAAGCCCGCTGGCGCCGAAAAGGTCACGACGATCAACGGCTCGGGCCGAGCGCCCGCCGGCCTTGACCCGAATGCCCTGAGACAGGCAGGGATCACGCAGATTGAGCCGGGACATGCAGCCTCCATCACCGTGCCGGGCGCCGTCGACGCGTTTTGCCGCCTGTCGGAGCGCTTTGGCCGAATTGGACTCGACCGCTGCCTCGCGCCCGCGATCCGGTATTTCGAGGAAGGCGTGCCAATTGCGTCACGCACCGCGTCTGACATTGCCTCGGCAGGTCCTGAAATGACCGATGCCGCAAGGGCGCACTTCCTGAACGCCGGCCGCCCCTTTCGCTTCGGCGAGCGCATGCGCCTGCCTGGCCAGGCCGAGGTCTTGCGGCGCATTGCCGCAAACGGGCGCAACGCTTTCTACGAAGGCGAGATTCTGGATGACATGCTCTCGGCGCTTGCGGATGTGGGCGGAACCCATGCCGCCGAAGACTTCATGGCAACCGAGGCCGTGTGGGGCACGCCAATTTCCGGGCAGTATGGCGAATTTGACGTCCTGGAGCACCGGCCCAACGGGCAGGGTGCCACCGCCCTGCTGCTGCTGAACATTCTTTCCCATTTCGATCTGTCTTCCATGGACCCGTTCGGCTTCGAACGACTTCACATAGAGGCCGAGGCGTCGAAACTCTCTTACGACGCACGAAACCGATTCCTGGCCGACCCCGATCATGCGACCCGGCTCGAACACATGCTGGCAGCCGAGACGGCCGAGAAACTTGCCGCGTTGATCGACCCGGGGAAAGCGTCGGCCACGCCCGCCGCGCTGGCGGAAGACGTGCACAAGGACACGGTCCTGATCGTTGCCGTCGATGGCGACGGTATGGCGGTCAGCCTGATCTATTCGCTCTTCTCGGCATTCGGCTCCGGCGTGGCGAGCCCGAAATTCGGCATCCTTTTCCAGAACCGCGGCTCGGGCTTCAACCTGATCCCTGGCCACCCGAACGAAGCCGGCCCGGGCAAGCGACCCCTGCACACGATCATTCCGGCGATGCGGAAGGCCGACGGCAAGGTGGACATGGCCTTTGGCGTCATGGGCGGGCAATATCAGGCAACAGGCCACGCGCATTTCCTGACGAACATCGCCGACTACGGCATGGACTTGCAGGAAGCCATTGACGGGCCGCGCTCCTTTGCCGATCCGGTCGACGGCACGCTCCAGGTCGAGGACGGCATTCCGGATTCCACAAGAGACCGGCTTTCAATGGCTGGGCACAGGCTGTCACGGCCGGACGTGCCCATCGGCGGTGCGCAGGCCATCTTGATCAATCACGAAAGCGGCACGCTGACCGGCGTCTCGGACCCCCGGAAGGACGGAGCGGCCGTTGGCTACTAGTTCAGTTGCACCTGAAGCGGATACTGGCCGCCATCGAAGTCTCCGAAGAACTCGGGCAGGCCTGGGTGCTCAACGGGCTCGCCGGACTTGTCGACGACAAGGTTCTGCTCGGAAACATACGCCACGTAGTAGCTGTCCTCGTTTTCCGCCAGAAGGTGGTAGAACGGCTGTTCCTTTGACGGCCGGCTGTCCTCCGGAATCGCCTCGTACCACTCCTCGCTGTTCGAAAAGACTGGATCAACATCGAAAATGACGCCGCGGAACGGGTGCTTCCTGTGACGCACGACCTGACCCAGCGAATACTTCGCTTTCGACTTGAACATGGCGGCGACTCCTCGCGTCCAAAGGCGCAGGGCTGCATTTCTCGGCCAATTCGGCAGAAACTTCAAGAATCAGGTTGCAGATCTTGCAGACAGCCAAAACAGCCTGCCGCAAACCTCTGTTCCGCTTCTCTCTTCCTTCCCAAGCCAGGAGCTTCTTGCTATGCTGCTGAAAAAAATGAGGCGGATCGAGGCATGAGCAGAGTCCTTTTCGCCGCGTTGCTGCTTGGTCTTCTTGCAGCCTGCGGCCAGCGTGAACCACCCAGAAACCTGGACAACGCGTGTTCGATCGTCAAGCAACGGCCGAACTACCTGTCGGCCATGAAGCGGACCCAGAAGCGCTGGGGCGTTCCCGTGGCCGTGCAGATGGCGGCGATCTATCAAGAGAGCAAGTTCGACAGCAACGCCCGAACACCTCGCAAGTACTTTCTCTGGATCATCCCCGCAGGCCGTCAGAGCTCGGCCTATGGCTACAGCCAGGCCCTGGACGGAACCTGGAAGGAGTATCAGCGCGAACAACGCGCTTACGGCGCACGCCGAAACAACATCCGGGACGCGACCGACTTCATGGGCTGGTATTTCAAGGGATCGCAAAGGGCCTTGGGCATTCCACTTCATGACGCGCGCAACCAGTATCTTGCCTATCACGAAGGCCGGGCAGGCTACAGACGCGGCAGTCACCGCAACAAGCCGTGGCTGCTGCGAATCGCCAACGAGGTGTCGGGCCGCGCCTTGCTGTACGACGCGCAATTGAGGAGTTGCAGGCGGATCTAGCCCGACTTCAGAAACTCGGCGTTCACTTTTGCCAATTTGGCGGGTATCGGCGCGGAAAACGCCTTGCTTTCAAGGGCCCGGCCCCCAGAAGTCGCGTGTAGTGCCGACCTGCCCCCTTGATCCGGGGATCGCAGCGGCGGAGTCTCCGCCCATGTTCGCGCGCTGCAAGAAGCGATTCAAGGACGGCAAGGAACGTCGCCACTGGAACGTGGCGGAGAACTGCCGCGTGCGCGAGCGGCCGGGTCGTGCAGCGTCAGGTCCTGTATCTCGGCGAGATCAACGACAGCCAGCGCACGGCATGGTGCCGCGCGATCGAGGTGCTGGAAGGCCGGTCGGGATCGCGTCAGGTGGCGCTGTTTCCCGAACACCGGGAGAGCGCCCGACCCGGACTGCGAGGTGGTGAAGATCAACGTCGCGGAGGTGTCTTTGCACGACCCTCGCCAGTGGGGGGCTGGCTGGCCCTGACCTTGCAGGACCGGCTGGAACTGGACCGGTTCCGGGCTCCGAGCCTGGCTCCGGGCCGGCAGGGCACGTGATGCAGTTCCTGAATTCACGCCCGGTGCCCGGGAAATCTCATCATGCCACCCTGCTCGCGATCGCGCTGCCGAGTGCTGGCGCCACGGCTCCGCCCAAACCGTCTCGACTCCGTTCGTCGCCAAGAATCGACACTTCGGCTTAACGCCGGTCCGTCGTGTGCGACCCTCGCGCCAAGGAAACACGTCGAACCTCTCCAGCAATTGCTTCCGCAGGTTGCGTGAACCCGCACTACAAGTTGAATTGCCGAAGATGTCGCGCAGCCACTGCGTCTGCCTGCCAAGTGCGTGCTCACTCAAACTTCCTGAAGAGCCCTGTCATGTCAAATGCGGCTTCGAGATCGTCCGTTCGCGTCCTGACTGACGTCCACAGCGTTTCCTGCACTGAGGCAATGACGCATTCGGTCAAGAGCAGGAGGGACGCAACCGAGTCCCAAGCCGAAGGCACTGCGATGCGTCCCGAGAACGTGAGCCGCGCGACGCGATGGATGGGTGAGCGCCATTGGTCTGTGAACAGCACCACTTCGGCGCCACGCCCATGGCACATCTGCGCCATGGTCAAGGTCGCGTTCTCATACCGGCGGACGTCAAAGACGACCAGAATGTCACCCGCGCGCAGGTCCAGCAGGTCGTGGAGCCACGAAGCCGCCGAAGGCATCAGCCGAACTTCAGGCCGCATCATCTGAAGATGCAGGTAGAGATACCGTGCAAGCGTGCCGGTAATTCTCCCCCCCGCCACGAAAATCCTGCGATCCCGATCCACGAGCAGACGGCACAGGGCGTCAAAATCGTCAGGGTCCACCTGGTCTATGGTGCGACGCTGGTTTTCCAGCGCCTGCCAGGAATAGCGATTCAGGACATGCCCCTCGGGAAGCCTCTCTTTCCAGACATTTCTTTTGGCGACCGGCCCCGAGATCATCTCGCCGAGCTCGCTGCGCAGGGTCGCCTGAAACTGTCCGTAGCCGGAGAAACCGAGCTTTTGCAGCATGCGCCCGACCGTGGGCGTGGACACGCCCGCTTTCTCCGCCAACTCGGTAATGCTGCAAAGCCCCGAAATCGGATATTCATCAAGAATGACGTTGATCAGCTGCGACTCGGAGCGCGTCATCGCGTCGCGGTTCGCATGAATCATCTCGGCAATGGACACGCCCGTTCTCCTGCAAATGCCGTTTCTGGGAAAAAATGCACACTTGGCTGGAAATTGGAAGAATCTTTACAACTTCTATTGACATCTACGGATCGGCGAAAAATCCTCGTTGCATGTTCATTTCGGCTGCCCCCATCGATTTTGGCGAGGTCGTCCGCGTTATCCCTGGCAAGAACGATTTCGAAACCCGGATTGTCTGCGAACACGCCTCGAACCGAGTTCCGCGCGGCCTGCGAGGACCCGGACTGGCCGACGAAACGCCAAGCAGCCATATCGCATGGGATCCGGGCGTGCCTGACATTGCCCGAGACATGGCTCGCCGGATGGAGGCGCCTCTGTGCTTGGAGCGGTCTTGCGACTCGTATATGACTGCAACCGACCGCCGGAATCCCCAGGCACGATGGTGACCAGGAGCGAGATCTACGAGATGCCCGGAAACCGGGACCTGTCTCCGACTGCCCGCCTTGAGCGCATCGATGCAGTCTGCAGACCTTTCCAAGAGACGCTGGCGGGATTGGTGAAGGCGGGGGCCAGCATCTTGAGCATGCTGGGTACGGTTCACGGTTTCGAACCTGTTTTCCATGGCCAGCCCAGGGACGTGGAGAGCGGCATCGTCCACGGCAAGGACGAACGGCTCGCACGGGCCATGATTGGCGCCATCCCTGAAGGGCTCTCTTTCGAAACGCACCTGAACGATCCACACTGTGCCGCCGATGGCGTGGCTTGCACGCCATACCGTCACGACATGAAAAACGGACTGTTGAATGTCATGATTGAAATTCGCAACGACCTCATTCGTACGCGAAAACGACAATCGGACATGACGGCCTGCCTTGTGGCCTGGATTCGACAAGCACGGGCCGGATTCGGCAAGGACGGCATTGCATGATCGAAACGTTGCGTGCCTATGTCCGGATCGTGGATGCCATGAACCGTGGCGTTGGCAGGGCAGTCATGTGGGGACTGTTCGCGATGATGGGCATCCTCCTGTTCTCCTCGATCTCAAAGACGTTCTTCCAACCGTCGCTCTGGACTCTCGAAATGGCGCAGTTCGCGATGGTGGCCTACTATGTTCTGGGCGGACCGTATTCGATCCAGTTGGGATCAAGCGTGCGGATGGACCTGTTTTACCACCGTTGGACAGATCTGCGAAAAGCATGGTTCGACGCTCTCACGGTGTTGCTTCTGATCTTCTATCTCGGCGTCTTGTTGTATGGCGGGCTGGGTTCAACCGCCTATTCGTTCGGCTACTGGGGGACGGAACCGGTCTCCTATTTTGCCGGACTGCTGACGGGGTCGGAGGAAATCGGGAGGTTGGAACGGTCGTCGACAGCATGGCGGCCGTACATCTGGCCAATCAAGTTCATCATGGTGCTGGGGTTCTTCCTTATGCTCTTGCAGGCGGTTTCGGAGCTCTTCAAGGACATTGCCCGGATCAACGGTCTTGAGTTCGAAGGCGCACGGACATGAGCCAGGAGTTCATCGCCGTCTTCATGTTTGCCCTGATGATGGTCATGCTGTTCACCGGCCAAAGGGTCTTCGGGGCGATCGGCGCCGTCGCGGCAATCGCCGCGCTGGCGCTTTGGGGCACGGGCGGCCAGGACATCCCGTTTTCGGCCGCGATGAAGCTGATGAAGTGGTATCCGCTGCTGACGTTGCCGATGTTCATTTTCATGGGCTACGTGCTGTCCGAAAGCCGTCTTGCGGATGACCTCTACCGGATGTTCCACGTCTGGATGGGTTCGCTGAACGGGGGGCTCGCCATCGGCACGATCGGACTGATGGTGCTGGTTTCCGCGATGAACGGGCTCAGTGTTGCAGGCATGGCAATTGGCGCAACCATCGCGCTGCCAGAGCTTCTGCGGCGAAACTACGACAAGATCATGGTGACAGGCGTCATTCAGGCCGGCGCCTCGCTGGGCATTCTTGTGCCGCCGTCGGTGGTGCTGGTCCTCTACGCGATGATCGCACGGCAACCGGTCGGGCAGCTCTGGCTCGCAGGCGTGGTGCCGGGACTGATGATGGCCGCCATGTTCGTCGTCTACATCTGGATCCGGTGCCGATTCCAGCCCCATCTCGGACCGGCCATGAGGGACGCCGGCGAGGTGCCATTCGGCGAAAAGCTGCGACTGCTCGGCGCGGGAGCGCTCCCGCTGGCAATATTCGCTGCGATGATGGTGCCGTTCGTCAACGGCTGGACCTCTCTTGTGGAAAGCTCGGCGATCGGAGCGCTCGCCGCCCTGGCCGCCTCGACGCTCAAGCGCCGCATGACCTGGACGATATTCGTGACATGCGTCAGGCAGACACTGGCGATCTCCTGCATGTTCATGTGGATCATACTTGCCGCGCTGGGATTCGGAGCGGTGTTCGACGGTCTCGGAGCCGTTCGGGCCATCGAAAGCCTGTTCACGGAACAGCTGGGCCTGGGACCTTGGGCGATACTCGTCGTGATGCAACTGAGCTTCATCATCATGGGCACGTTTCTGGATGACACCGCCATGCTGGTGATCGTGGCACCGCTCTACGTGCCGCTCGTCGGCGCTCTTGGATTCGACCTGATCTGGTACGGCGTTCTCTACACCATCACCACGCAGATCGCCTACATGACACCGCCTTTCGGCTACAACCTGTTCCTGATGCGTGCCATGGCCCCGCCTGAAGTCGCCCTGGGCGACATATATCGGTCCATCATTCCCTTCGTCGGGGTGATGGTCGTGGCGCTCGCCATCATCATGGCACTGCCGGGGATCGCACTTTGGCTGCCGGAGCTTGTTTATGGAAACCAGTGAGAAGGCCTTGAAAGGGCACGGAAGACCACAACCTTGAAAGCGAGGAAAAATGTCATGACCACGAGAAGAAACTTCCTGACGACCGCGGCCGTCGGCGCCGCCGCCGCGCCTCTTGCAGCCCCAGCGCTGGCGCAGAACACCATCACCTGGCGGATGCAAACCTACGCGGGCGCCGCCCTTGCCGCGCATGTGATCAAGCCCGCCGTCGACATGTTCAACGTGATCGCAGGCGACCGGATGCAGATCGAGCTTTTTTTCGCTGACCAGCTGGTTCCGACAGGAGAGCTTTTCCGCGCCATGCAGCGGGGAACCATCGACGCCGTGCAGTCCGATGACGATTCGATGGCGTCGCCGACCGAAGTGACGGTGTTCGGCGGCTATTTCCCGTTCGCCTCGCGCTATTCGCTGGACGTTCCGGTACTGTTCAACCAATACGGCCTCAACGAGATATGGGATGCGGAATATTCCGCCGTCGGCGTAAAGCACATTTCGGCAGGTGCATGGGACCCGTGCCATTTTGCCACCAAGGATCCGATCCGCTCGCTCGAGGACCTCAAGGGAAAGCGGGTCTTCACCTTCCCAACAGCCGGTCGCTTCCTGTCTCAGTTCGGTGTGGTGCCGGTGACATTGCCCTGGGAGGACATCGAGGTGGCAGTCCAGACAGGCGAACTCGACGGAGTGGCCTGGTCCGGGATCACGGAAGACTACACCGTAGGCTGGGCCGACGTTACCAACTACTTCCTGACCAACAACATTTCGGGCGCATGGGCAGGGTCGTTCTTCGCCAACATGGATCGCTGGAATGAATTGCCAGAGGACCTGCAGACGCTCGTGCGCGTGTGCTGCGACCAGTCGCACTACTACCGCCAGTGGTGGTACTGGGGCGGCGAAGCCAATCTGCGCGTGCATGGCACCAAGATGGAGCTCACGTCGATTCCCGACGACGAATGGGCCAAAGTCGAGCAGGCCGCCGTCGCGTTCTGGGACGAGATCGCGGCGGAATCCGAAGTCAAGGCAAGGGTCGTGGAGATCTTCCGCCAGTATAACGACGACATGCAGAAGGCCGGGCGACCCTACCGCTACGGCTGATCCGGGCGCGGGGCAGGCCCAGCCTGCCCCGCATTCCATCGCGGGAGGCATTCAATGACATTGGAAGAGCTCGAGGCGCAGATCGCGTCGGGCGACATCGACACCGTTCTGGTTTGCATTGTCGACATGCAGGGGCGACTGA
>VXPN01000505.1 GCA_009839535.1 Boseongicola sp. SB0662_bin_57
CGCTCTCCCGTCTTCGCATCGAAGAGGTGGCAGTGATCTGTCGAGATGCGGATCGAAACCGTGTCGTCGATTTCGGCGCGATAGTTCTTGCCGGCCTTCACGGATATCAGGGAGCCGCCGATGCGGACGGACACCATGGTTGCGTCCCCCAGAAGCTCCATCGTGTAGATCGGGGCGTTGATCTGGCCGCCTTCGAAGACCACCTCTGCATCCTCGGCGCGGAAGCCAAGGGTCAAAGGGCCGTCCGGCGCCGAAAGGCCTTCGATCAATGCGGTTTCGGCCTTGAAGGAACCGCCGGCCATCTCGCCATCAACAAGGTTCATGGCCGGGTTGCCGATGAGGCTCGCCACGAATGCGTTCGCGGGCTTGTCGTAAGTCCCAGTCGGGGTGCCAACCTGCTGCACGACGCGCTGCCGCTGGCCACCCGACAGTTCCGCCGGCTTGCGGTGCAGGAAGTCATCCAGCTCCGCCATGGCAGAGGCGCGGCGCACCCATTCATCATGTGTAGCGGGATTGACACCGCGAACCTTCAGAGGAAAGCGGATGTTCTCGTAGACGTTCATGTTGGGGTAGAGCGCGCACGACCGGAACACCATGGCGGCGTCCCGGTCTTTCGGCTCAAGGTCATTGACGACACGGTCGTCAATCGAGATTTCGCCCGACGACGGATCGTCAAGCTCCGCGACCATGCGCATTGTTGCCGTCTTGCCGCAGCCCGAGGGGCCAAGAGGAACGAGAAACTCGCGATCTGCCATTGTCAGATCAAGATCATGTACGCCAGCGAAGCTGCCCCACCGCTTCGAGATATTGCTCAAGACGATTTCGGCCATGCTCTCCCTCCCACGGCGGTCGCAGGCAGGACCGCTGCAGATCTTCATGGTAAACTCGGGGTTGGAGATTCGGCAAGCTATTTTTGCAAACGTATGCAAGAAGTCTTGGAGCTTGAATCAAAATACCATATATTGATGCTGATGTGCATCATTTGTAGTATTTTCACAATATATAGTGCATGAACATGGCCACTGGATCAAGCTCTTGCAATGCCAAGCCAAATAAGCAGTCACGGATCGAAGCGGGTCCTTACTTCACGGCGCGGCCCACTCTTGCGGTGATCTGCATGATCTCTTTTGAATTGCGGGTGAACCCGTTCCATACTTTTCGACGGTCCCCCTGACATGCTCGGCGCTTTCGAACACGCGGTTGGCGAAGTGGCGATGCTTCAGGACCGGGAACAGCGTCTCGACGGGGTTCAGCTCCGGACTGCAGGGCGGCAGCCGGAGCAGGGAGACGTTGTCGGGGATCTCCAGTTCCCTGGACCGGTGCCAGCCCGCGCCGTTGAGGACGACGAGAGCATGCCTGCCCGCGGGAACCTGCTCCCCGATCTCCCGGAGATGGCGGCTCATCTCAACGGTGTAGGCCTTCGCGCAGACATGCCCGACCGCGGCTCCGGCTTCGGGACAAGCTGCGGAGAACAGGCATACGTATCCGTAGCGGTGGTCCCGCACGATGCGCGGTTGGCCACCCATGTGGCGCGTGACCCGGAAGCATTCGCAAAGCCTTGATCCTTGAACAAGTTCCATGCCTCGGCAACATGCAGGATCGTACAGTTGCGGATCGACCCTTCAATGTGTCCGGGGTCGGCAGCGCGTCCCGTCAATCAAGGCTTGAGAACCCGTCGAGCAGGACCCGCGCACGGGCAAGATCGTCCGGAGTCGTGACCTTGATGTTGGCCTCGGAGCCCTCGACGACCCGCACATCGAGCCCGGAGGCCCGGGCCACTTCGACATCGTCGGCGGCGTCGCCCGGGAAGTTCCGGTGCGCGTCCAGGATGCGCTTGAACTTGAACCCCTGCGGCGTTTGCGCGCGCCAGAGATCGTTCCGGGATCGCGCTTCCAGCGCAATGCCATCCTTTGCAAGCCAGAGCGCGTCGACGACGGGCAGGGCGGGAAAGGCGCCGTCGTGCCTGTCGAGCGCAGTGATGACCCTTCGGATGATGCCAGGGGTCACGAACGGTCGGGCCGCATCGTGAATCAGGACCTTTCCCGGCGCCGCCGGGACAAGCGCCTCGAGGCCGGCGCGAACCGACTGCGCGCGGGTTTCACCGCCAACGACCGGGTCCATCAGGCGATCCCGATCCACCCCTTCCATCGCCGCGTCATACATCTCGTCGTCTCCATTGCCGATGACGGCCAGAATGCAGGAAGTCTCCGGGAGGGCGAGGACGCGCTCGATAGTGTGCCTGAGCAGCGCCTTGCCACCCAGGTCGGCGTACTGCTTCGGCACGTCGCCGCCGATGCGCACGCCGCGGCCGGCCGCAACGATCAGGAGGGCGGTCGCGGTCATCGCCTCACCACTCGAACGGAGGGGCGACATGGCGATCCGCCACAGCCATCGCATCTGACACGATGCGCATTGGCGCCAGGTCAACGTCGCTCGACCCAGACGCGATCAGCCCGGCAAGGCATTCGTAGAGCGCATGGTATTCCCGATCCGGACCCGACATGGCTTCCTCGCCGTCAATCAGCAGGCGTGCCCCGCCGTCGCTAAGCAGCGCCTCTCCTTCATCCGCATGAATCCTGATGTCCCATTTGGGGGATCCCTCTTCCAGCCAGTCGAGTTCCACGGACACCTCCGTTCCTTCCGGGTCGTGCAAAGACATCCGCGCAGCGACAGGTGTGTCGCGATTCTCGGGAATCGAAAGGATGGCTTCGGAAACGACTAAGGTGTGCGGGTGGATTGCCGTGAGGATGGAAAGCGCGTTGATGCCCGGATCGAACACGCCGAAGCCGTCTGCCTCCCAGATCCAGTCCTGGCCCGGGTGCCAGAACCGAACATCCTCCTTCCAGTCGATTCTCACCTCCCGGACCAGCTTGCCCTTCAGCCAGTCCCTGGTTGCACGCACGGCCGCGGCCTCGCGCGAGTGCCAAGATGCAAAGAGAGTCACGCCCGCCTTGTCGGCGAGCGAAGCAAGATTCTGCACCTCCACGAGCGTTGTTCCGGGCGGCTTTTCCAGCATCACGTGGCATCCGGCCTCGATTGCCAGCTTCGCGTCGGAATAGCGTGCTGCCGGCGGCGTGCACAGCGAAACGCAATCCACTTCCGGCACGTTCTCGAGAAGGCTCGCCAGGTTGCGGAATGCGGGAATGCCCCCCACCTCGGCGTTTCGACTGGCCGTCGCGACAAGTTCGAATTCGGCATTGGCTTCGATCGCCGGAATGTGCTGGTCCCGGGCGATCTTGCCGATCCCGACGAGTGCAGTCTTGAGGGCCAAGCGTGGTCCTTTCAATTTGGCCTGGGCCGGCCTGCCTTGACTGTCAGTTTGCCTGGCCCGGCACTCGTGGCGACCATCCTGACGCTGGACTCGATCGCAGCGATGCCGGACGGCGCTTGGAAGAGGATGACATCGCCTCCCGCGAGCTACAAGTGGCCCCAGGGATCGGCGATCGTCCCAAGGGTACATTCGGCGCATCTGATTCATGTCTCCATCTTGGCGCGATTCCCCGTACGTTACGGGGTCAGAGAATTCCTGTTCTTGCCTGGATACCCGATCCTCCTGACCGAACGGGCCAAGCCGGCCAACCAGAACTGGTCGAGCGCCATGGCCTGTTCCCGCGGTCGGCCCGGATTCCTCTGGGAGGCCTGCCAGTCACTCCAGTTCAAGTCGGGCGCAACTGGATGGCCGTAATGCTGCCCGGCGAGTTGTTGGCCGGAACGTTCTCGTCCCCGTACTTCAAGCAGACAATCGGCCCCTCCTCGTGGTGCAAGTTGCCGCGTCGGGTCGGATAGCGACACTTGCCGACGATCTTCATGTTCCCTGACTTGTCCGGGGGAAGTATGGGTCCAATCGATCCATGTCACGATCCGTGTGCCTTGCACGCGCCGTACATTCGCATCAAACCGCACGTCCCTACCAGATGGACCTGCACGCCGAGGCCTTGGGCCTGAAGCACGCGATCACCTGACTTCAATGCAACCAGGCTGAATTCACTGGAGGGTCGGAAAGGAGTCCTACGCGATTCAAGGGGCCAACGGCTGATTGCAAGGGAGTCAACCTGGCCTTTACATGGCAACATCCGAGATTGGGTCGAATTCCGTATGGCCAATGACCCGGTTCTGCAGCACCGTCGGCTTCGACAGCGACGGGGAGGCATGGTCCGGACCGCCCGGCAGCGTCACCTCGTTTGGGGGTGCGGTTCTCATATGGCGGAAGCATGATTCCGACGTAGCCTTGAAAACAAGGGCTTCCAGGTTCTGGCACGAAGCCGGAACCATACGTTTTGGCGAATCCCGCGAATCCCGTTCCCAGTTCCGACGAACTTTCGCGGATTCGCTCTCGGACAGGCTTCGCCAGTTGTTGTCGCGGGGACGCGTCATGGCCACTTCAGCCTTATTTTCAAGG
This sequence comes from Boseongicola sp. SB0662_bin_57, assembly GCA_009839535.1. GTDB lineage: Bacteria > Pseudomonadota > Alphaproteobacteria > Rhodobacterales > Rhodobacteraceae > JAJEFO01. The sequence goes on from VXPN01000505.1 coordinate 4,400, forward strand.
CCTACGTGCATGGCACGGTGATTCGTGCGAAAGCGCCGAAATCACGCCATGCGAGAATCGTGCCCTCGTTTGGCGTCAGCGTGGTCTGGTCGACGAGTTCGTGCGAGAGTGCCTCCCATCCCTGGGGGGCGTCGAACCGGGACGTTCGCCCAGTTGACCGACCGGTCCCCTTCCAAAGCGTTCCGTACTGCAGACGATGCTGGCCCGATCCGGAATTTCGCTTCTCGCGGCAACCTGATAGCAAAGCGGCGCAGAGTGTGGAAGTGCGGGCCGGGTTTCGCGTGGTGACCATAGCGCTCGAAGTGCTGGGCATCGAAGGCCGCCGAGGTCAGGGCGGTGACGGTGCCGACCACTGCGGAGTCCGTGCGGGCGTGTGCCCGACCCTGGGGCAATGGCCGGCATCGGAAAGGATTGGCAGGTCGGTCGGCTGCCTTGCGAAGCCTTGTCGGAACGCAAGGGACCGGACACCGAGGGATGCGCGCGGTCCCACCGGGGTTCCTGTCGCGCAGCGGGATCGGTCGGCACTCCGGACATGGAGCGTCCGTCGAGGTCACAGGGTTGATTCCCCTTGGTTACGATGCGATTACGGCGGCGGAGAGGGTCAAGAGCCAAGTACGTGAAAGGGTCAAGAAATGCAGGGGTCCCGGATCATGCAGCCAAACGTCCTAACGCCAACATCACGAAAGGGGCAAGAAGGTCACGGGCTGCTGCAGATAGATCTTCGACCAAGCTACAGGCAAGACTTCTGGACGTGAAATCTGGTCAGCTGGATGCCAGGTGGCGCATGCCATGCATCCTTCGACGGAGAGCGTCGGCTTGAAAACTGCCAACGCATTTGCGGAGCCAGACTTCGCATGATATCAATCGTCATGAAAAGGGGGATATTCCACCGTGTTGCGGCCTTTGGACGATCACGTAAAGAGTCAATTGACGCAGGGCCTCGCTGACATCGGGGAGATGCTTGCGAGTGATGTGGTCACAATAATCAGCCCAATCGTTCCAGGGCTGGAACTTCGGTTGCGGCAAGCCATAGAAGGGCTTCAAGAACATAAGAATGTCGTAACCGTCATTTTGGATACGCCTGGCGGAGTTGTCGAGGTCGTAGATCGAATGGTTAGTGTGCTGCGATCAGTCTATGAGGAGGTGATTGTAATCGTGCCCGATCGTGCCATGTCTGCTGGCACGATTTTGGCATTGAGTGCAGACAGAATAATGATGGACCGTCTCTCTTGTTTGGGGCCGATTGACCCGCAGATTGAGAGAGATGGCAAGTTGGTCCCGGCATTGTCTTACTTGAATCAATTCGAGAGGCTGAACGAGAAGGCACAAAACGGGCAATTGACTACGGCAGAATATGCGCTGCTGAACAAGCTGGACTTGGGAGAATTGTACCAGTTCGATCAAGCGAGGGAGTTATCAATCGATCTCCTTATTCGGTGGCTGACGCAATACAAGTTCAAGAATTGGGTTACGACGGAAACAAGGGGAAAGGTGGTTTCAAAGAGCATGAAGATTGAACGAGCGCGTGAGATTGCAGCATTGTTGAATGACCCGGAGAAGTGGCACTCCCATGGGCGCGCAATTGATGCTAGAACACTACGTGAAGAAGTGAATCTGAAGATTGACAGTTTCGAAGAAGATGTGGGTTTGTACAAGGCCGTTAGAGAATACTTCGAGTTACTACGTGACTACATGCATCAAGGAGATCTCATCTCCTTCGTTCACACAAGGGAGTACTTCTAAAATGAGCGGAACAAAACGGATCTCGAGGCTGCCAGACGATGAAATTTTGAAACGCAACAAAAAGATTGATTCCAAGTTAGTCAGTGCACAGGTCAATCTGGAGCGCCGACTTAAGGGACTTGGTGTGGAAGTCAAGCCAGAATTCAAGGTGGAGCCGCCTTTAGGGCGGGGAAAGATGCGATTGTTCAGCCGTAACTTTTGACTTCATCAGCTCATGGATGAGCATTGTCGCGGATTTGCATGCATCGTTGGAGGTCTTCGGCCATGAATCTTGGGGCTCCGAAGAAAAGGGCCTAGTGATGGGGAGGGAATTGCGAGAGATCTCCTGGCAGTTGTTTCGACTCCTCCAGAAATGGAGCTAGCGGCAAAAGACCTCAAATTCCACTGCACATTCATCGTATCCTGGAGACCGAAAACCTCTTCGGACCATTGTGCGGAGCGCGAACTTCATCGTCAAGATCCTTTGAATTCAGGGGAGATTCGATTTTGTCAACTTTGCCAGCCAGCATGCGCTTGGCCCAAGTTCAGGAAATATGGCCGGCCCCCAATCGGTATACCAGAGAATCTACCTCAAAATCGGCCGGCCAGCCGTTTCCAGATGGATTTCGGACTCCTTGCATGGAATTGTGGCGGGCACTCCGAATATTCTGGGTGACGCCAGCCGTATGTTTCTTGCGATACCGATATGAGCCCTTCCGACCTGCAGGCTATGTGTGGGTGGACGGGACATCCTGTAGGTGGGGACTAACGGCAATCTCAGGATGACGGAAGTGACGAGCTTGCGCACCTGGACGTCTTGGCCGGGGCTAGAGGCGTCGAGCGGCTCCGGGCAGGGAAGACGTTTCGCGAGCAGGCGGTCGGGGAACTGCACCTGCTACGCCGGATGATGGAGATGGCAGGGCCGCTGAAAAGTGCAGGGCTCGGTGGCGCTCCACCAGGCGTCTCGGCACCGAAGTCACGAAACCAAAAAAGGAAGTGGAGTCATGTGGACTTCATGCCGCACACGAGATGCCGCGCACTGGCAGCATGTTGACATCAGGCGCATAGGGCACAACAACGACGGGCGTCGCGACCGTCGTTCGATAGAACCTTCAACGCAACGCTAGATGATGGGGAAGGTGATCAAGAGCAGGACTGTGGTTGAAAAGTTAGGATCCAAGCGGCAGCGGGAATGTCACGTAATGCACGAACACCTACTTTGTGCAAATGCAAGAAGAAACGAATTGTGACTTGAGTACGCCCATTAGAAAAGAAGACGCAGTGAAACATTTTACCATGTCACTTTGGACGGTGTGCCATCAACTTGCTATTGAGGCAGCTCGGGCTCTGGTTGGAGATCTTCTTTCAGGACTTACTGGTCACAGCGACGTCGAGATTCCAGACGTCTTGAGGCCACTCAATTACACTGATCAACTGGGATTAACCAGCCATACTAGAATTGTAAGTGTATGCCCTCCATTCTTGGCCTCAAATACTACCGAGATCTCACGATGCCATTGCCTCTAAACAAGCTTCCAGCACTGATTCAACCGTCTAAGACTGCACTGCTCTTGGGCGCGGGGGCATCTGTGCCCTCAGGCGCACCCACTGGCCGAGAACTGGCGCACCGACTATGGAGTTCTGTTGCCAACTGCGAACCAATGAGTGACGAGCTAATTGAAACCTCCACAATACTTAGTCGGCGTTTCTCTCGGCGTGACGTTGTGCAAGCCGTAGTTGATGGACTGCGAGACCTGAAACCCACTGGTGGACTCTTGGGCCTTCCGCAACTTTCTTGGAAGGCAGTGTTCACGACCAACTTTGACAGGCTTGTAGAAGCTGCGTACAAAGAGTGCAAAATCCCCTTGGTGCCAATTCGCTCCAACTTCGATTTTACAAACAGGGAGCAGGATGAGGGAACTAGACTCTTTAAGATTCATGGATGCATTTCACAAGATCGTGAATTTGGCGACAAGTCTTCAATGACTTTGACTGAACAAGATTATGAGACGCATCAAAAGTATAGGCAAGTACTATTTGTGCGACTCCTAGACACTCTGATGTCGGGGGATGTCCTGCTCATCGGGCAATCTCTAGCTGACCGACACTTATCCGACTTCGTAAAAGATGTCCTTAAGGTCAAGCATGACCAGGGTGCACCAGGAGCAATATATGTTTTGGTCTTTGAAGAAGACGATCTCCGTGCACCAATCTTGGAAGATAGAGGGGCGAGAGTAGCATTTGGCGGCATCGACGACCTGCTTCACGAAATGTCAAGACTCGTGCCGGAGCCGACAGCCACATCCCTCGGGGATTCAAATCTCCTGCCCTTGTCAATCATCAGCACGGTATATGACGTCGATGTTGAGCGGCGCCTTAGTCCGAACGTAGCAAGAATGTTCAACGGAGGACCGGCCACATACCCGGACATCGCGTCCGACTCAACCTTTGAGAGGCACTCGTTCGACAAGGCGGTGGACGCACTCCAAGGATCAACCAATTCCATTGCCGTCGTCGGCGCGGCGGGTGTAGGGAAAACCACGTTTGCACGCCAACTAGGCCTGGGTTTGGTTGCGACGAGATTCGCGGTGTGGGAACACAAGCCCGAGTTTGCCTTTCAGCACCGGCCGTGGCTTCAGGTGGAAAAGCAACTTCGGGATAAGGGTGAAAAGGGCTTTCTCATTTTGGACGAATGTACCCATTTTTTGCGACAAACCAATTTACTGATTGACAGTCTGTCCGAAATTGACGAACCGGCGTTGCGGATTATAATGACGGCAAACTCTGCGCAGTGGGCCCCGAGACTGAAGAGCCATAACATTTTCAGAAACGGTATTGAGATTCGGCTAAGCAAACTTGCGGCGAGTGAGATTCACTCCTTGCTGAATCTGATTGATCACAATGTCAGCGTTGCTAATTTAGTTCATGAAAGATTCAAATCTCTGCACCGAGATAGGCAATTCAATGAACTAAGGCGGAAAGCGAGTGCGGATATGTTCGTTTGCTTGAAGAACATATTTGCAACCGAAAGCTTGGATACGATTTTGCTGAGAGAATATGACCAGCTAAGCGAGGAATATCAGGACTATTATCGACACGTTTCCGCTTTAGAGGCGATCGGAACAAGAGTACATCGGCAGTTGCTGATTCGTATGCGATCAATACCACCAGAGAAAATTGGATCCGTGTTGAACGGGCTGACAGACATTGTGGACGAGTACGATATTAATGACAATCAGGGAATCTATGGATGGCGTACACGACATATGGTGATCGCGAGAAAGATATCAGAGTACAAGTTTTCCGATGTGCCTGAACTAATTAGGCTATTTGAAACTGTGATTGATCATCTAAACCCGACGGTACCATTAGAAATGCGCACTATCCGTGACATATGTGATGTAGAATATGGAATAGGCCGCATTGGTGATAGAGAGGTCCGGAAGAACCTGTACAATCGGTTGATCGAAGTGGCACCCGGGGAGCGGATTCCCTGGCACCGCCTCATCAGGGAGCTGCTGCAGGAGCGCAACCTCGATGAAACGGAGTATACCATCAGGGAGGCAGAGGAGGCAGCCGGTTCAGATGCACCAATTGACCGATATCGAGTAAGGCTCTTGGTCGTACGCGCTCGGCATACGGAGGGCATTTCGAATCAAGATCGGACTGCGCTGCTTCGCAAGGCCTATGAATTGGCACAAAACAATATAGAAAGACACAAGTGGGATAAGTTCTCCTATTACACGCTCTGTGACGTTGCTTGTGCACTTATTCAACATGGCGAGAGCTCATATCTCTTAGAAGAGGCGATTGCGTCGTCCCAAGAGGCGGCAGATCGGATTCTGGATCCCGACATGGGACAGAGAATTGAAGAGTATGCGCGCAGTTACCTTCGTCGATAGTGTGGCAAGCATTCGAGGTCGAAGGCTTGCTTGGTTCGATTTGATCGGGTCGCGGCGGCGGAAGATTAGCGGTTGGGTTGGCGCCATGTGGCAGTGGGCGCGGCCGTAGTAGGAGTGCGAGTGTAGTCCGCAGGGCCGAAGGTGTGGGCGACGAAACCGATGTGTTTGTCGTTCCGCGCGGTGCAAGTTTTTTCTCCGGTCAAAGGATCTTGGTGGGGCGCAGCTGCGGAGTCATTTGAAAGCAAGCGGTCCCACTTCTGTGCTGTGGTGTTGAGTATTGGGAAGCAATTTGAATGGTCAAAGCTATCCCCGAGATGTCAGCGCATTGCGTTCCACCGTAGGAGCCCATTTGGATGTTTCTGACTTCCGGCGTCGAGCGGACGCATCGTCAAGTTGAGGAACGGACTTTCGGCAAGGGTCGCGCGGCATCGCGCTGTGTCCATAAGAGGACTGGACCGAAAAACTTCGAGTTTCAACCGCCTTCAATTCTAATTCCACTTTGGGACGGGATCTTCTTCGACTCATCGTGCGTTGCGCGAGGGCGGGCTTGCGTGCATTGTTAGGCTGCAAGCTCTGACAAAGGGTTTCGAAAGAGGAAGCATGTGGAAAAATGCTTTGAAGCTGCGTGATCGACGCAGCATCATTTGCGTAAACACGCTCAACGTCTCGCTTGCAACGATCCCGAGGTCGCGCAACAATCCCAGTCCCCGAAATTGGCGGCTGTTCGAGGTCGAAATCAGGCAGGCTCTAAGCGGCTGCTTCAGGTGTCGAACGAGGAAATCAGCTACTTCGAGTTTGAAGTGGCCCACCAGGAAGCCGACGAGGTTCGCCCCACGCACGTGGTCCGTTACGGACAAGTGCAGTCGGAGTCTGAATCGACGGCCATCCGCCGGTCCTAGCCATACACTTGAATGCTTGCGGTTGGTGTAGGCAGTTGGCAGCCACAGAGTTTGCACTTAACTACGATCCGAGCCGAAAGTCCTGTGTACAGGTTTCGAGCAAGAAGGGAACATAGAAGTGACAGTCAGACCGACCGCATCGATTTCAAGGATCCGCTTTTCCGGAGGCCAGGAGTTTTCATTCAGCCCCAACGAGAAAGTCGTTCTGGTCGGGCCCAACAACAGCGGAAAGTCCCGGACGCTGCGCGAAATCTCGGAGATCGCGGAAAAGGGACAACGGGCGTGGCCGTTAGTTGTAGAGCAGGTGGAATTCGAGAAAGTTGGATCTGCAAAACAATTGAGGGCGTTTCTCGAAGAGAATGCCGAGTTTCATGATGGAAGCTACACTTTCAGGAACTGGAGGATACGCGAGCATCTGATAGCTCATTGGGAGGATCCATATCTAGAATTCGATCTTGCCCATGGCTACTTGAAGAATATTGATACCAAGGGACGCCTAGCGATATGTGAGCAACAGGAGAGCATTAGGCCAAGTGCTCAAAAACGAAAGCCGCAACAAGTGTTGTACGACGACTCGGCTTTGATGAACAAGGTCAGCACACATTTCAGGCAAGCATTCGGTCAGGACATCATGTTCGACTACAGGGGCGGCAGTCGAATTCCTATCCATGTAGGAGAAAAGCCTGACGCAAGCCTAGTGGATAGAGTCGGAGACCGTTACGTCGCGGCCGTGCGGGTCAACCCTCTCCTGGATGAGCAGGGCGATGGCATGAAGAGCTACGCCGGCACATTATTTGAAACTCTTGTCGCCGATTTGGACATTAACTTGCTCGACGAACCGGAAGCCTTTCTTGATCCACCGCAGATGCGTCGTCTTGGGCAAACGCTTGCTTCAGAAGTCCGCGGCCAGTTGTTTGTCGCGACGCATAGCAGCGACATCATGAGGGGCTTCCTAGAGGGAACTCGAGGCGACGTCCGCATCCTGCGAATCAGTCGGGACGGGGAGGCAAATTTTGTGTCAGAGGCCGCGCCGGAAGTGGTCCAGGAAATGTGGTCACGACCGGAGCTCAGATACTCCAACGCTCTTGAAGGCGTGTTTCACGACGAAACCATCATCTGCGAGGACGACAGCGACTGCCGTCTGCTGAACGCTGTGGCAGACCATCTTGCGGCGAGTGATGGCAATTCCTGGAAGGATACGGCTTACGTTCCTGCAGGTGGAAAGCACGGCATCAGGAAAGTCGCGGAAGTCCTCAGAAAAGTCGGAGTTCCTGTGAAGGCCGTATTTGACATTGATTTTCTGTCGGAGGAAGAACTGGTCAAGAGCACGGTGGGTGCTTTCGGTGGGAAATGGCAGGACTTCCAGACTCTATGGAGCCGCGTTGACGCTGCTGTCAGAAAGGGAGTGAAGCTCAAGACTTGCGACGAAATCAAGGACGAATTAATCGAGCTCGTTCAAAACAGTGGGGATGGTGGCCTACCACGAGGCGACCTCATTGAAGCGATGAAGCAAGGTTCGGCGTGGAATATCGTGAAGAGGGGTGGCAAGTCAGACATCCCGCGCGGCGACGCGCAAACCAACTTTGCTAAGTTGTCGAAACTTCTCGAAGGGATCGGAATCTATCTGGTTCACGTCGGTGAGGTCGAAAATTTCTGCGGGGAACTTGGGTCGCACGGTCCGAAATTGTCAAGTCCAGTTCAAAACTGACCCAGGAATCGCGTTCAATTTTGACCCAC
>VXPN01000407.1 GCA_009839535.1 Boseongicola sp. SB0662_bin_57
GCACGCCGGAGGTCGGCGGTCCGAACTCGTTCCAGGCGCTTGAGGTCTGTCGCCATCTTGCCGGGCTCGACATCCGGGGCGCCGACCTTGTCGAGGTGTCGCCACCTTTCGACCAGGGCGACGCCACCGCGTTTCTCGGCGCCTCGATCATCTTCGAGCTGCTTTGCGCAATGGCTGGCTGACGGCGCTTTGGACCGCACGGCTCACAAGCGGGCTCACCGTGAGACCTTGCGATCGGGGACGGGCGGGAGCACGGTCAGGCCGAGCAGCTTGCGCCGCCGAGAACGCAGAACTTCGCGCAATGCGGATGATTGAGCCGAACGGGCCTTGAGGCCTCCTTCAGGGACCTGCCGAGTTCAAACCGCGTGTCGTAGGGAAGAAGCGTGCAAGCGACGACGGTGGGGTGCCTGGTCCCCTTGCGCTTGATCACCATCCGCGAGGAGGCGCACATGACGTGTTCGGGCGACTTGCCCAGGATGTCCCAGCAAGCCGTCGAGATTTCCGGTACGTCGGCGGTTTCATCCATTTCCGGGAACAGCACGGTATCGGCAGGGTTGTAGGCGTCGATCCCGAAACCTTCGCTCGCATAAAGCGCGGCGTATCCGTCGCGCGCATGGGCCTCGGTCTCACCCCAAATCGTGCGTCCGGCCACGGCCATGCGGACGCCTTGGTCCCGAAGCCAGCGCATGCCTTCCAGCGAGATGCCGAAGCTGCCGACGCCGCGTTCCTCGTCGTGCTGCGCCGCTGACCAGTGGTCGAGCGAAATCCTGAGCGTCATCCGGCCGCCAAATCTGCGCTGAAGGTCCTCGATTCCGGCGCGCATCGACTTTCGCATCATCGGTTTCATGGCGTTCGTGAGAATCAGGACTTCGTGTCCCGCTTCGAGGGAAGCGCGCGCCATTGCGATCATGTCCGGGTTCATGAACGGTTCGCCGCCCGTAAACCCGATTTCACGAACGGGCTTGTCGAGTTTTGCAATCTCGGAAAGGTAGTGCTCAACGTCAGCGAGCGTCAGATAGACCAGACTGTCGTTCCTCGGCGACGACAGTATGTAACAGTTGGGGCACTCGATGTTGCACAGCGTGCCCGTGTTGAACCAGAGCGTCTCAAGGCGTGCCAATGCAACCTCGGCCCTCTCCTCGCCTGTTGCCGTAACCAGGGGGTCGCGGAACTTCTCGCCTGAAAGCAACTCGGATCCGTCCTTCATTCGTGCTCGCCCTCCTGAATGATCTGCCTCGCGGAGTCCCTGAACCTTCCGGCGTCAGGCAACCTCGGCTGCAACGCGCTCCCTGGATTCGAGTGCCCGGCGCATCGCCCAGGCCGGCTGCGGGTTTCGGGGCAATGTCATGTTGAATTCGCCGCTAGCATCCGCCAAGACTTGCATTAGTCGCTCCTCACCGGAATTCCAATTCGAACGCTTGTCCAGACTGAAACTCTAAGTGCCGAAATCCGGAAGGGTAAAGTGCAGGCGTGTGGCAGTGACGGTGATGTGATGTTGCCCGCATCGCATTGCTTGCAGCGAATTCGTCCTGCAGATGCGACGGGTTCGTGGCATCGGCGTCAGTGACGGGAAGAGGAAGGCAGCATGGTTTCGCGCGTCATCCCGGTCGAGCCGTTCGACCTGGTGATATTCGGAGGTACGGGCGACCTGGCCCGGAGAAGGATTTTTCCAGGCCTGTTTCGCCGTTTCCGGGCGGGACAGATGCCCCCGAAGAGCCGGATCATCGGCGCTGCGCGGCGACGGTTGGACAGGGACGGGTACCGGGCATTCGTCGCAGAAGCCCTGAGCGAGTTCGTCCCCGAGTCCGCGCGGCCCGAAGATGACGTCAGGACCTTTCTGGGGTGCATTGACCACCTGATCCTTGATGCCGCGAGCGACGGCGGCTGGGACACGCTTTCCGGCATGTTGCGGGATGGCGTCGTTCGGGCCTTCTACTTTTCCGTCGCGCCGTCGCTCTTTGGCACCCTGGCCGAGCGTCTGCGGAAACATGGCTGCGCGAGTCCCGCCTGCCGGATAGTGGTCGAGAAACCGTTTGGCCGCGATCTCGAGAGTGCCCGGGAGCTGAACAGGATCTTGCGCAACCACTTTGACGAGAGCCAGATTTACAGGATCGACCATTACCTGGGAAAGGAAACCGTCCAGAACCTGATGGCGGTCCGATTCGGCAATGTCCTGTTCGAGCCTCTGTGGCACGCGCAGTTCGTGGACCATGTGCAGATCACGGTGGCGGAGAGCGTTGGCGTGGACGGGCGCGGGGGCTACTACGACAAGGCGGGCGCGATGCGGGACATGATCCAGAATCACCTGATGCAGCTTCTCTGCCTCATTGCAATGGAGCCGCCGTCGCGCTTTGACCCGGACGCGGTGCGGGACGAGAAGCTCAAGGTGATCCGGGCGATCGAGCGACCGGCCCCGCGTGACATCGTGCGGGGCCGGTACGTGTCCGCCGTCCCCGGGGAAAGCTACCTGGACCAGGTCGAAAATGCGGACAGCCGGACCGAGAGCTTCATCGCCCTCAGACTTCACATTTCCAACTGGCGATGGGCGGGAGTGCCGTTCTATCTCCGGACCGGCAAGCGCATGGCGGCCAGGCACTCGGAGATCTCCATCGTGTTCAAGACCGCGCCACATTCGATCTTCGGCCAGACGCTTGGGCGGCACCGCAACGTTCTGGCCATTTGCTTGCAGCCGAACGAGGGAATAAACCTCTTCGTCACGATCAAGGAGCCGGGGCCGGGCGGAATGCGCCTCGTGGACGTTCCGCTGGACATGACCTTTGCAGAAGCGTTGGGGCGGGGCGTGGAGGACGCGCCGGCCGCCTATGAGCGCCTCATCATGGATGTCATTCGCGGAGACCAGACGTTGTTCATGCGCGGCGACGAGGTTGAACAGGCATGGGCATGGACCGACCCGATCATCAAGGATTGGCGGGAGCGGGAAGAGCACCCGGAATCCTACCAGATCGGCACGAACGGCCCCGAGAGGGCGGCTGCCTTGCTTGAGGGCGACGGCCGGAAGTGGCGGGACATCGACGACGGACAGGATAGCGCGTGATGAACTGGGACCGGCTTGGCAAGATGGCGCACAAGGCCGTCGAGACGCCGATCATCGAGAGGTTCGGCGAGCCGAAGCGGGCGCGCGAGTTTGCCGTTGAGGCAGGCGACCTGCTGTTTGACTATTCGAAGACCTCGATGGACAAGGCAGGCCGGAACCTGCTGCTCGAAATGTTCCACGAAACTGCGATCCCGTTGCATCGGCAGGCCATGTTCGGGGGCGAATCCATCAACGAGACCGAGGGAAGGGCCGTGCTCCATACGGCGCTCCGCAACCTGGCGGGCGCACCTGTCATGGTGGACGGTCAGGACGTCATGCCTGGCGTATTGGACACGCTCAACCGCATGGAGAGGTTCGCCAAGGGCGTGCGTGACGGCAGCATTCGCGTCACGGGCGGCAAGGTCACGGACGTGATCAACATCGGCATCGGAGGTTCAGACCTCGGTCCGGCAATGGCGACCTTGGCGTTGGCACCCTACCACGACGGGCCGCGGTGCCACTTCGTCTCGAACGTGGATGCCGCGCATGTCAACGACATTCTCCTGCCGCTGAGGCCGGAGACCGCCTTGGTGATCGTCGCTTCCAAGACCTTCACCACGATTGAGACGAAGACCAATGCCGACACCGTTCGAAAGTGGATTGGCGAATCCCTGTGTGATGAAGACGCAGGCTCGCATTTCGTGGCGCTTTCCTCCGCAGGGGACCGGACGTCCGCCTATGGCATTGATCCGGAACGCGTGTTCGGCTTCGAGGACTGGGTAGGAGGTCGCTATTCCGTATGGGGGCCGATCGGGCTGTCCCTGATGATCGCCATAGGGCCGGAGGCGTTTCGCGCCTTCCTGTCTGGTGGGCATGCCATGGACCTGCATTTCCAGGCTGCGCCGCCCTTGCAGAACATGCCGGTCATGCTTGCGCTGACCGGGCTGTGGCACAACCAGGGTCTCGGCTACGCGACGCGGGCGGTTCTGCCGTACGAGCAGCGGCTGTCGCGTCTCCCAGCCTATCTTCAGCAGCTGGAAATGGAGAGCAACGGCAAGGGCGTCTCCATGATTGGTTCCGACCTTCCGGTCCATTCCGGTCCCGTGGTATGGGGCGAGCCCGGAACAAACGGCCAGCACGCCTTCTACCAGTTGATTCATCAGGGGACGCGCGTGATCCCGTGCGAGTTCATGATCGGCGCCTCGGGGCATGAGGAGGAGCTCGCGCACCAGCATCGACTGCTCGTCGCGAACTGCCTAGCCCAATCCGAGGCCCTGATGAGGGGCCGCAGCCTGGCGGAGGCAAAGGCGTTGCTCGCCGACAGCCTTTCGGGCGAGGAGCTGGACCGGCAGGCAAGGCACCGGGTGTTTCCGGGCAACCGGCCGTCGACCACGCTTGTCTATCCAAAGTTGACGCCTTTCGTGCTCGGGCAGATCGTGGCCCTGTATGAGCACCGCGTCTTTGTCGAAGGCGCCATGCTCGGCATCAACAGTTTCGACCAATGGGGTGTCGAGCTTGGCAAGGCGCTGGCCAAGGATCTCGAGCCAGTGGTTTCCGGCGAGGCTGACGCTGGCGACAAGGACGCCTCGACAGCCCAGCTTGTCAGCTTTGTGAAACGGCACGCTGGCTGAGCGGCGTCACGCCCGTTCTGCCCCGTCCCTGGCGAGAATGCGCTTGATCGCTTCGTCGTTGTGCGGCCGGCGTGCCTTGCCGTCCTGTTCCAGGCTCACAAGCACGGCGCTGCCCGTGGCGCGAACCGCGCCGCCGGAGTGGACGGCGTAGTCCATGATCAGGCTGGAAGGCTTCAGGAGGCGGGTGCGGGCTGTCACGACGTAGCGTTCGTCCTGGAGCATTGGTGCGAGGTAGTCGGCGCTTTGCTGGCGCACCACGATCTGCGGGTCGCCGTCGCGCCTCCGGTAGGACGAAAGTCCGTAGTCCTGGAAGTAACGGACCCGGATGTTCTCGAACCAGCTCAGGTACGACGCGTTGTTCACGTGGTTCAGGGCGTCGAGTTCATGGAACCTGACCTGATCCGAATACCCGTAGGGCCAGCCATGAATTCCCATGGCTTCGAGGTCAGGGGTGTCCAGCTGGTTCAGGAAATCGGACAAGGGAGGGCGTTCCGGACAGATTGAGTGGAGCGGGTGAAGGGAATCGAACCCTCGTCTTAAGCTTGGGAAGCTCCTGCTCTGCCATTGAGCTACACCCGCGAGGAACAATGAACTAGTTGCCAGCGCCGTGCGGGTCAAGCCTCAGTTTCCGGTTGTCCGACTTCACCCATCCTTGGAAGAGGACATCCGTTCAGGCGGCAATGGTTGCGTACCGATGCGCTGGCAAATGGCTGCAATCGAATTTCCGTCGTGCAAAGGACAAGTCTTCCGCGGTCTGATGTCAGGGTACAATCGGCCGCTCACGTCAAGGACCGAGGATTCCCTGAACGGGCTACGTGCTGCGCTGCCGACACTTGAGTCCTGCGCAGCGACTCGTGACTGCGCCTTTCTGCATTCGCAATGGTTCTGAACGGGGTCTTTACGCTGCCAAGATGAGATGCTAGCGGGCCGGCATGCAGGAATTGCGCTCCATAGCCGGAAGTCATATGTAGCGCCCGCCTATTGCGGGCGGCGTCTTCGCTGTTCGCAAGAGGATTTGCACTCTCCGAAACTGCCTGACGCCGCCTGCGTGGAATTGCATGTAGGAGAGTGAAATTGACACATTGGTATACTGCCGACCTTCACTTCGGTCACGAAAACATCATCCGGCTCTGTGGCCGGCCGTTTCGTGATGCCGATCACATGGAGGCGGTGATCCTCGAAAACCTCTGGAGCTGCGTTGGCCCGCAGGATGATCTCTGGATTCTCGGGGACTTCGCGTTGGGCAGAAATTCGAGGAATGACGAGTGGCTCCATCAACGATTCGACCAGCTTCCGGGATTGCGAAGGCACCTGATCGTCGGCAATCACGATCGCGCCATGACCCTGAGGCTGCCTTGGGACAGCGTGTCGCATTTCCTGGAGGTGAGGGATGATCCGAACTGCCGTCCCAACACGCTCTGTCACTATCCGATGGTGACCTGGAACCATTCCAGGCGCGGCGCATTGCAGCTCTTTGGCCACGTGCATCAAAACTGGAAAGGCACCAGGAATTCAGTCAACGTCGGGGTCGATGTCTTTGACTACAGGCCGGTGCGGCTTGAGGACATCCAGCGTCGTGCGAAGACATTGCCCGTGAACGCGCATTGGCCCGACGTGGAGCCCGGGCTGGATCTGGAATCCAGGTAGCATGTCACTTGCCACGTTGACGGAGCGGGTCGCCCCAGCCGGATGCATCCCTGCTGGGGCAATCCTCAAACCGGTCCCCTGCAACGGCCCGGCCCGAAGTTCCTGTCCCGGTGGATCGTCGCCATCGGGAAGACTGGATTGGACGTGAACTGGGCTGGCTCACGCATGGGGCCAAGATACCAATGCCTTCAATGGCTTGGGCGCTGATTCAGGGGTTTATTGTGCCTGAGGAACGGACTAAACGCATTCCCGTATCCGATGAAAGGTCCCGCACATGATCCCGAGATACATGCGCCCGGACATGGCGGCGATCTGGTCGCCGGAAACCAGGTTCCGCATCTGGTTCGAGATCGAGGCGCATGCCTGCGACGCCATGGCGGCACTTGGCGTCATTCCCCGCGAGAACGCCGAAGCGGTCTGGAAGGCCCGGGACGCAGAGTTCGACGTCAAGCGCATCGACGAGATCGAGGCGGTCACCAAGCATGACGTCATCGCGTTCCTGACGCATCTTGCCGAAATCGTCGGCGACCGGGAAGCCCGTTTCGTGCACCAGGGCATGACGTCTTCGGACGTTCTTGACACCGCATTCAACATACAGCTGACGCGCGCTGCCGACCTGCTCGTCGAAGACGTCGATGCGCTTCTTGCTGCGCTGAAGCGTCGCGCGTTCGAGCACAAGATGGATGTCCGCGTCGGGCGGAGCCACGGCATTCACGCGGAGCCGGTCACAATGGGACTGACCTTCGCCAGGTTCTTTGCGGAAATGGACCGCAACAGGGCACGTCTTGTGCAGGCACGTGAGGAAGTGGTCACCGGGGCGATTTCCGGCGCGGTCGGGACTTTCGCGAACATTGATCCCGGCGTGGAGAAGCACGTCTGCGCCAGGCTGGGGCTTCGCCCG
The DNA here is from genome assembly GCA_009839535.1 of Boseongicola sp. SB0662_bin_57. Lineage (GTDB taxonomy): Bacteria > Pseudomonadota > Alphaproteobacteria > Rhodobacterales > Rhodobacteraceae > JAJEFO01. Next base: position 7,214 of record VXPN01000407.1, read on the forward strand.
GAACCTGTCTCGACGCAGGTCATTCCAAGAGACCGGCATGCAATGTTCTTTGCGACGCTCGGTGTCGTCGCGTCGAGCGTCGAGAACATCGCGACCGAGATACGGCATATGCAGCGGACCGAGGTCCTGGAGGCGGAAGAGCACTTCTCGAAAGGACAGAAGGGTTCCTCCGCCATGCCGCACAAGCGCAATCCGGTTCTGACCGAAAACCTGACCGGCCTTGCCCGCCTCGTTCGCAGTGCGGTGATGCCTGCCCTGGAAAACGTCACGCTTTGGCACGAGCGTGACATCTCGCATTCCTCCGTGGAACGCGGCATCGGCCCGGACGCCACGGTGCATCTCGACTTCGCGCTCGTACGCCTCACGGGCGTGATCGACAGGCTCGTTGTCTATCCAGGGAACATGAAGAGGAACCTCGACAGGCTGCGTGGCCTTGTCCATTCGCAGCAGGTGCTTCTGGCCCTGACCCAAAAGGGAGTCAGTCGAGACGATGCCTACAGGCTGGTTCAGCGCAACGCGATGAAGGTTTGGGAAGACGACAAGGACTTTCTTGCGGAGCTTCTGGCAGATGCCGACGTGACCGCAGCGCTGTCGGAGGCGGAGATCAGGGCGAAGTTCGACCTTGAGCAGCACACCAGGCACGTCGACACGATATTCGGTCGCGTTTTCGGGGCGTAACGGCATTCACGGTTTCGTGAAGCGCCGGCGCGAAATCTCGTGCTAGGCTAAGCGGACAGCGGTCGAAAGGGAGAGACTCATGAAAGCCGGAACGCTTGTCACGGTTCTTTTGCTGGCGACGATGCCTTCTATGGCAATGGCCATGTGCTTCAAGGGTCACGCGGAAGAGCAGATCACGATGTCATGCCCCGAGGGGCAGGTTTTTGATACCGAGACGAATTCCTGCATCACGCCTACCGGCTGATCTCGTTCCCTCAGGCAGTCACGGGCAGCCTTTTCGCCGCCTTGTCTTTGAGATGGCCTGACCCGCTGGTCGCAACTGGTTTTGCAGTTCGGCCAGACATTCCCCGTTGCAATGCATGGTCGAGGCCCCGTATCCAACGGTCTGTGACGCGATGGCGAGGTGCGGGCCGTGGCACTCGGCAACTGGTTCAGGGACTGGATGAACAACGGGCTTGCTCGCTCGATACTCGGTTTCGCATTGTTGCTTCCCTATCGTGCGCGAGGTCCCTTCGTGGGCATGCTGGTCGCCTACGTGGTGGCGCCGCTCATTGGCTGGCGCAGGAGAATCCTCGACAATCTGGATCACGCCATGCCCGAACTCTCTCCTTCCGAGAGGCGGAGGATCGCGCGGCGCGTGCCGGACAATTTCGGGCGCACGGTGATCGAGATCTACTCGGGGGAGGAGTTCGTCGAGCGGGCTCGCGCCGCGAAACTGGAAGGTCCGGGTGTTGCCGCGCTCAAGGCTGCGCGTGACGCACGAAGGCCCGTCATTCTCGTAACGGCCCATTTCGGAAACTATGATGTTCCGCGCGCAAAGCTCAGTCGCGAAGGGTATGCGATGGCCGCGCTTTACAGGCCGATGCGCAACGCCGCATTCAACGCTCACTACGTCAAGGCGATCTCGTCAATTGCGTCTCCAGTCTTTCCCACCAACAGGAAGGGGATCGCGGGACTGATACGGCACCTGAAGGAGGGTGGCGTGATCGGACTCGCGACGGACATTTCCATGACCGGGGCGCCGCTCCTGAAGTTCTTCGACCGGGAGGCGCATACCGCCCTGTCCGCTGCCGAGTGGGCACTGGCCTACGACGCAGAGATCATCCCGCTCTTCGGCATTCGGGAGGACGACGGCCAGAGGTTTCGCGTGCGCATGGAGGCGCCGTTAACCAGATCGACTTCCGAGAGCATGATGCAGGAATACAACGACATCGTGGAAAGGATGGCGCGCGAGCACCCCGCCCAGTGGTTCTGGATCCATCATCGCTGGAAGCAAAGGCCGGGGCGGGTTCCTGCCGGGGCTAACGGAGCCGGCGAGCCCCGAGAATAGGTCCTGAATTTCGGGCCTGCACGAGCACCACGACAGGAACGCCCTCCGGCACCTGGGCCGTAGCGCGAAAGGCGGACTTGCCGTTCCAGGTCCCCAGTCTCGCCCAGTCCCTGACAATGTTGTGATAGGTGAGGGTGCGCCCGGCGTTTTCGCCGCGGAGGACGTCAACCGTCGCTTCCGGCAGGTATGTCACAAGATCGACGACCGCCGGCAGGGCCGCTGCCCCGGACGGAGTCGCCTCGATGGATATCTGGTCGCCGTTCCGCCTGGCCACGATGTTGACGTAGGCATCCCGCACGGCGTGCTTCTGCAGCAGCCTGGAGATTTTCATCGGCCGAGAGCCAATGACGTGGTCCCGGCCGCCAATCACCATCTGAGGGGTGTAGATCGTGTTCTTTCCGATCGCGCGCACGTATGAGCGCTGACGTTTGGTATGGCTGGGAATGGCGAACTTGTCCTTCCAGCCCAGGTAGTCCCAGTAGTCCACGTGCAGCGCCAGGGCGATCACGTCGTCGCGCTCGGCCAGTTCACTGAGGATTCGATCCGCCGGTGGGCAGGAACTGCACCCCTGGGACGTGAACAGTTCCACAACGACCGTCTGGCCGGCTGCTGCAATTCCGGAGGCCGCCATCCAAAGAGCGGCGGCAATCGGCATCAATCGAGTCATTGCTTCAGTCCCGTTCTGGTCCTTGGTCTCAGTACCGAATCCGCGTCTCGGTCACCAATCAAGGTTTTGCGAGGCTGCGTTACAATGTCCCACCGCCGACGGAATTTCGCTTGTTTTGCGGGCATATGGATGGAATGGACATGGTCTTGCGCGAATTTTGTGCCGTGCGCCTTGCGTCGCTCCGCGATGGGGGAGTATCTCCAACCCGAATTTCTGTCCAGTTCAAGACGGAGGCGAAGAGATGCCCATTTCCGTAGGCCACGACTCATCAGGAACCAGGAAGTCCCTTGCGGCAGGCGGTTCCAGCGTGGATTTCTATTCGATCCCGGCTGCCGAGGCAGCCGGCCTGGGCAGTTTCAGCCGCCTTCCGGTCTCCCTGAAGGTGGTTCTGGAGAACGTTCTGCGCTTCGAGGACGGAAAGACCGTGACGCTTGATGACATTCGCGCGTTTTCGGAATGGGCGGAGAAGGGCGGCAGGAATCCACGGGAGATCGCCTATCGACCGGCTCGCGTCCTTATGCAGGACTTCACCGGCGTTCCCGCCGTGGTTGACCTTGCCGCCATGCGGGACGGGATCGTGGCGCTCGGCGGCAAGGCCGAGAAGATAAATCCGTTGAACCCGGTCGACCTCGTCATCGACCACTCGGTCATGATCGACGAATTCGGCAATCCACGCGCGTTTCAGTTGAATGTTGACCGCGAATACGAGCGGAACATGGAGCGCTACACCTTCCTCAAGTGGGGACAGAGCGCCTTCGACAACTTCCGGGTCGTTCCGCCCGGTACCGGAATCTGTCACCAGGTGAACCTCGAATATCTCGCCCAGGCAATCTGGACGGACAAGGATCAGAACGGAGCCGAAGTGGCGTTTCCCGACACGCTTGTCGGAACGGACAGCCACACGACCATGGTGAATGGGCTTGCGGTCCTGGGCTGGGGCGTCGGCGGCATCGAGGCAGAGGCCGCAATGCTGGGGCAACCCATCTCCATGCTGATCCCGGAAGTCGTCGGATTCGAACTGACCGGATCCATGATGGAAGGCACGACCGGAACGGATCTCGTCCTCAAGGTTGTCGAAATGCTCCGCGAGAAGGGCGTCGTGGGCAAGTTCGTCGAGTTCTTTGGCGAGGGGCTGGACCGGCTGCCGCTCGCGGACAGGGCGACGATTGCAAACATGGCGCCCGAATACGGGGCGACCTGCGGGTTCTTCCCCGTCGATGGCGAAACGCTGCGCTACCTTCGCCAGACCGGTCGTTCGGAAGAGCGGATTGCGCTGGTCGAAGCCTACGCCAAGGAAAACGGAATGTGGCGCCGGACCGACAACGCGACCGTCTATTCCGACACGCTGAGTCTCGACATGAGCACGATCGTGCCGGCCATTTCCGGTCCGAGGCGGCCACAGGACTTCGTGGCGCTCACCGACGCAAAGGCCGCGTTTGCACGGGAAATGAAGGAGACCTTCAAGCGTCCCGTCGACAAGAAGGTCGCTGTGGAGGGCGAGGACTTCACGATGGAATCAGGCAAGGTCGTGATCGCCTCGATCACGTCCTGCACCAACACGTCGAATCCGTACGTCATGATCGGCGCGGGCCTGGTCGCCCGCAAGGCACGGGCGCTGGGGCTGAGCAGCAAGCCATGGGTCAAGACCTCGCTTGCGCCAGGCAGCCAGGTCGTGAGCGCCTATCTGGAAGCGGCGGGGCTGCAGGAAGACCTGGACGCTGTCGGTTTCAACCTCGTCGGTTACGGGTGCACAACCTGCATCGGGAATTCCGGACCGCTCCAGCCCGAGATATCCGAGGCGATTTCGGACGGCGACCTCGTGGCCACGGCCGTTCTTTCAGGGAACCGGAACTTCGAAGGCCGGATCAGCCCGGACGTTCGCGCGAACTACCTGGCATCGCCGCCTCTGGTCGTGGCCTATGCGCTGGCGGGGACGCTTGACATCGACCTGACCAGCGAACCCATCGGACAGGACAGGGACGGCAAGGACGTGTTCCTCAAGGACGTCTGGCCGACGCAGGAGGAGATCGCCGAGCTTGTGCAGAAGACCGTGACGCGGGATGCATTCCAGTCAAGATATGCCGATGTCTTCATGGGCGACGAGAAGTGGCGTGGCGTGCAGACGACCGACAGCCTCACCTATGATTGGCCGGCAACATCGACCTACGTGCAGAATCCACCGTATTTCCGGGACATGTCGCCGGAGCCTGGAACCATATCCAACGTCGAGGGTGCACGCATTCTGGCCCTTCTCGGCGACATGGTGACGACCGATCACATTTCGCCGGCGGGGTCGTTCAAGGACACGACACCGGCAGGAAGGTACCTGACCGACCGGCAAGTGGCGCCACGGGAGTTCAATTCCTACGGTTCCAGACGCGGGAACCACGAGATCATGATGCGGGGCACGTTTGCCAATATCCGTATCAGGAACGAGTTGCTGGAAGGCGTCGAAGGCGGCTACACGAAAGGTCCCGACGGCACGCAGATGTCGATCTACGATGCGGCCATGGCATATCAGGACCAGGGCACGCCCCTGGTCGTGGTCGCTGGCGCCCAGTACGGCGCCGGTTCCTCAAGGGATTGGGCCGCGAAAGGCACAGCGCTTCTGGGCGTGAAGGCAGTCATCGCGGAGAGCTACGAGCGCATCCACCGCT
>VXPN01000163.1 GCA_009839535.1 Boseongicola sp. SB0662_bin_57
TTTGGACGCGAATCACCCCCCGAAGTGGGTCAATTTTCAACGCGACTCCACAGCGGCGGGGGCGGCTCAGGCGTGTCGTCGTGCAGGGCGCAGGTCATCACGAACTCGGAGACGCTCCTGCCGACCGTGTCCGCCCGCTTCCTGATCCGGTCCCAGTCGGCGGGATCCTTGCGGTAGACTGGCCAGTCGCGCGCCGCAGCCAGCCGCGCAGGAAGTCATTGTTCGTCGGCTTCCTCGCTTGTGCCGGACAGGCAATCGGCAACACGGTCGGTCGGCAGTGCCGCGAGAAGCGGCGTGAAATCGCCGGCACCGAACATTGCCCTGGCAGCATCATCGACCACGCGACAGGCCAGACGCGCCAGCGCCGAGCCAAGCGAGATGCGGGCAATTCCGGCTTCGGCGAAGTCGGACCGCGTGAAGCGTGCAAAGGGACCTGCGGCCAACGCATTGACCGGCTTTTCTGTCGCGCGCACGACGAACTTGAGAGACTGCATCCCGGGGGGCATGGGCACATAGAGACAGTCGGCCCCAGCCTCGTCGAAGGCGCGGATACGGTTCAGCGCCTCTTCCAGCCGGTAACTGCCGTTCAAGATGCCGTCGGCCCTTGCCACCAGCACGAAATCGCGTCCAAGCGCGCGGGACGCCGCCGCGGCGGCGCGAATGCGTTCGACCGCGAGCTCGAATCCGAAATGCGTGCCCTCAGAAAAGTCCGTGTCCTCGATGGAGATTCCGGCAAGCCCCGACTCGGCTGCGAGCCGAACCGTTTCGGCGCAGGTGTCGGGATCCGTGCCGAATCCGTCCTCGAAATCCCCCGACACCGGCACGTTGACGGCGGCAACGATCTCCTGGGCATGCGCCAGGGCCTCTGCCCGATCAACGGTGCCGCCGTCGGTCCGCCCGAGGGTGAAGGCATGGGCAGCCGAGGACGTGCCGATGGCTTCGGCACCCGAGGCGGCAAGCATCTTGGCCGAACCGGCATCCCAGGCATTCGCGAGAATGAAGGGGTCGCCCTTGCGGTGCAGGGCACGGAACCCCTCTCCGACGTCACGCGGCATGGCCCCTCGCATCGGCAAGCGCCGCAAGTCGTCCTGACATCACTTCGAACCGATGGTCCTCAACCGTCGTGGTCGCCAGCAAGTGTTCGGCAGAAATCCGTTTGCGGCTTTCGCCCGGCATTGCCACGGTTCGCGCATCGTCGGGCAGTCCGTAGGCGAAGACATCCGCGGTCGCGGCCATCGCACGGACGTCGGGCAGGAACTGCATCGCGTCTGCACGAGTTCGGCAAAGGCGATGTGTCGACGAACCGGAGCGGCCACGCCCAGGGACCGCACGCGGCTCGGAACAACGATGACGCCTTTCCGCATTGTCGACAGGCCGGCAGATTCCTCGAACCGCGCGGCGATGGCGTCTCGAAATGCGAAGGTCCCGGCGAGAGGGGTGCGGCCGCCATCTCCAGCGCGCCGCACGGCACCTCGCCGCGACGGTCCCGGACGCAATGCAGACGTCATGCGCGCCGATGGCGGGCGCGACGACCGGCGTGCCTGCGCCGACCATTGCGAGTGCGCGGTCCACGAGGCCCCTGCCATCGCAACCGCCACAGGCAATGCGATTGATTCGAGTCGACGGATTCATGTCGACAGCAGGATACGGAGCGCCGGAATTGTCAATCCGGCGAGGCAAGCAGCCGCCTGGCTGAAGCTGCGGCAGCACGGCCCGCCCTCAGTGCCAGGTCGGGTGAAACCTTCCGGCGGGAGACAGCGTGAAGACGTCGCAGCCGTCAGCGGTCACGCCGACCGAATGCTCGAATTGCGCGGAAAGCGACCTGTCCCTCGTGACGGCCGTCCAGTCGTCTGCCAGAATCTTGGTTTCGGGCCTGCCCAGGTTCACCATGGGCTCGACTGTGAAGAACATGCCCGGCTCCAGCATCGCGCCCGTGCCCGGTCGCCCGAAATGCAGAACATTGGGCGGGGCATGAAACAGGCGCCCGAGACCGTGGCCGCAGAATCCCTGCACCACGCTCATTTGGTGCGACTCCACATAGGACTGGATGGCATGCCCGACATCGCCGAACGTGTTGCCAGGCCTGATTGCCTCGATGCCTTTCATCAGCGCGTCGTGCGTCACCTGAATCAGGCGTTCGGCCTTTCGGGAAAGTCCGCCTGCGACATACATCCGGCTCGTGTCGCCATGCCAGCCATCGACGATCACGGTCACGTCCACGTTCAGGATGTCCTTCTCCTTGAGGCGCTTCTGCCCGGGAATGCCGTGACAGACGACATGGTTGACGCTGATGCAGCTGGCGTGCTGGTAGCCCTTGTAGCCAACCGTGGCCGACGTCGCTCCAGCCTCTTCAATCATCCGCATTATCGCCCTGTCGACATCTCCGGTTGCGACACCCGGCTCCACCAGCGGGGCAATCTCGTCCAGGATGTGCGCAGCAAGCGCGCCGGCACGATGCATGCCGGCAAAATCCCCGGATTCATGAATGCGGATGCCGTCCTTGGTCAGACGGCCCTTGCTGTAGTCGTACACGGGACATCCTTCCCTTTCTCGCCCGCCATATAGTGTCTTCCGCCGGAAACCGCCAGTCATCCGCTGTCGGCGACTCGTTCAAGAACCGGCAATTCGGAAGCGATTTCGACCCCCGCACGAGTGATCGTCGTTCCGTGGCATATCGCCTCCACCCCGGCCGCGCATGCCCGATCGAACGCGGAACCGTAGCCAGGATCCAGATCGCGAGCCAGGGCAAGCCCGGAACAATCCGTGCGCTGCACGACATAGAGCATCATCGCCCGGAATCCCTCGGCTACCATGGCCGAAAGTTCCGCCAGGTGCCTGGCACCTCGTTCGGTCACGCAATCGGGAAATTCGGCCAGATCGCCGGTGCGGTTGAGATGCACGTTCTTCACCTCCACGTAGGCGTTGGGCAACCCGGGCTCCGTCAGCAGAAAGTCCACGCGGCTGTTGGCGCCGTAGGGCACTTCGCGCCGGAAGCTGCGGTACCCGGAAAGACCCTGGACATGTCCGGCAGCCAGCGCCTCGGCAACGATCCGGTTCGGCACCGAGGTATCTATGCCCGCGAGATGGCCACCCCGCAATTCGACCAGGCGCCAGCCGAATTTCAGCTTCTTCCGCGAATCGTCATTGGGTTCAAGCCAGACACGCATGCCCTCTTCCGCAAGCCCCAGCATCGACCCAGGGTTGGGGCAATGGGCCACCACGGTGCGACCGTTCTCCTCCAGTTCCACATCCGCAAGAAACCGCTTGTAGCGGCGGATCAGGCGGCCCGGCACCAAAGGCGTTTGAAAGCGCATGCCTCGGGCCCTATACCGGCATGGGGAAAGGGACAAGGACGGACTCCATGGCCAACCCAACCGCCGCCATGCTGGTGATCGGCGACGAGATACTTTCCGGACGCACCCGTGACTCCAACATGCACCACCTCGCCGGCAGGCTGACCGAGGCCGGGATCAATCTCAACGAGGTGCGCATGGTTGCCGATGACCGCACGGCAATCGTGGAGGGAGTCAGGGCGCTTGCGCCGAAACACGATCACCTTTTCACTTCGGGCGGCATCGGGCCGACGCATGACGACATAACAGCCGACTGCGTGGCCGAGGCCATGAGCGCTTCCATCGATGTCCGCCCGGACGCGCGCGCCATCCTTCAGGCACACTATGATCGGCAGGGCATTGAAATGAACGAGGCCAGGCTGCGCATGGCACGGATCCCGGAAGGCGCCACGCTGATCAGGAACCCGATCTCCGCCGCACCGGGGTTCACGATCGGCAATGTCCATGTCATGGCAGGAATTCCGGCAATCTTCGAAGCAATGGTCGCAGGCATTCTGCTCTCGATCTCGGGTGGTGACCCCGTGCTCTCCGAGAGCATACGGATTGACCGGGCCGAAGGTGACATCGCCGCCCGTCTGGGCGAGCTCGCAGAGGAATTTGCAGACCTGAACTTCGGCTCATACCCCTTCCGGCAGAACGGCCAGTACGGTGCCCATGTCGTGATCCGGGGCACCGACGCCCACCAGATCAACCATGCAGCGGCGCTGTTGCGTGTCGCGTTCGGAGACGACGCGTCGTGACGGCACCTGCTGCAGGAGTTCCCAGTGCCGTGCGCGAAGGCGCAGTGGTGCCAGCGTCCCCTCCAAAATGCGGGCAGCGAAAGTGCCGCGACAGCCGAAGCGGCAATTGGCCTCCGGCCACGACCCTTCCCGCGGTGCCAATGCTTGCCGCCGAAGCGGTCACTCCCCTGCGTGTCGGCAAGACTCAAGTCGTGCCCGGCATCTTCGCGACAATCTTCGATGATTCAAGTCGGCAGGTCCTTTCGCTGGTGCCAGCCGCATCGCGAATCGAGCCCGGCGAGACGTCAGGGCGCATCATGGCGGTACAGGTGTCGAGAAACATCGTCCATTTTCTGGTCCACCCAGACACTTGCAAGATCGGCATCGCGGAGTCGTGCTGCCGGCGCACGGGAAAGCTGGCGGTGGCGCGGGCGCCAGGCAGCGACCATGCGATCGAGGCAGCTTCGTGAGACTCGCGCTCTTCACATGCCTTTTCGCTGCGGCACCCGTGTCGGCGCTCGAGCTTGCGCTTCCCAACGCGGTGACCGCGGCCGTCGAGACGAGCGACGCTTCGAGCGTTCGCCTTCCCGATGCCCCGTGGTCGCCGGACACGGTCGTCCCCGGCACCGAGGGCGCAATCCGGAAGACGGTGCTTAAGCTGCCCGATGCGCAATGGACGACTCTCCAGCTCATCGCGCCGCTTCGCGACAAGCTGGAAGAGGCGGGCTACGTCCAGGTCTTCTCCTGCGCGGATGCAGAGTGCGGCGGCTTTGATTTCCGCTTCCGGCTCGACCTGATCGGCGAGCCGGACATGTATGTCGATCTTGGGAACTACCGCTACCTTCTGATGCGGCATCCGTCGAACGAGCCTCATTCCGTCGCCCTGGTCGCATCGCCGACAAGCAGTGCAGGCAACATTCACGTCACGGAAGTTTCCAGCGCACGCTTTCTCGAGGTGAAGCTGGAGCCGGAAGCGGAAGAAGATGCGAATCACGCCATTCAAGAGCCCGGCACCTTGGCTGCGTCCTTGATGAAGAGGGGTCACGTTGTGCTCGATGCGCTTGAATTTGGTTCGGGATCCGCCGACCTGGGAAACGGGCCGTATCCCGTGCTGGCGGAACTCGCGGCCTGGCTGCTGGACAATCCGTCGGCACGCATTGTTCTGGTAGGACATACCGATTCAATGGGTTCGCTCGAGACGAACACCACTCTTTCGCGCAGGAGGGCGGAGGCCGTGGCGGGCCGGCTGACCGAGGCGTTCGGCATAGACCCGGGCCGCCTCGAGGCAGCCGGCGCCGGCTACCTGTCGCCGATCGAGTCGAACCTGACCGAGCCGGGACGTACCGCGAACCGTCGGGTGGAAGCGGTGCTGGTCTCCGTAGAATGACACGGCGTTTCGGAAAGTTGCGCTAACACTGAGCGACGGCAGCCGACGTTTTGCGTGCAACCTGATCGCATCGTTGTCGCGCTGGCCATTGCTTACATGGCCGCAAGCGTTGCGCGACGCAATTCCGCTTCCTGCCCCGCCTGGCCGCTGTACCCCCTGACGCTTCCCGTGACGGCGTGCTATGTGTCCAACACGCCTTGATGGAGGAAGTCACCATGTTGAAGATCGACATGCCCGTGATGGGGTCGGTGATCCTTGCCGCCGCGCTGGTCGCCGCAACGGACACCGCAAGCGCGACCGAGCACGCTTCGGCCGCGATGATCAACGCGAACGGAGAATCCGTGGGTTCGGTCACGCTGAGAGCCACTCCGCACGGTACGCTCCTGCACGCAACGCTCGAGAACCTGCCAGCGGGGGCACATGCCTTCCACGTCCATGCGGCGGGTGTCTGCGAGCCGCCCTTCGCATCCGCCGGCGGGCACTTCAATCCGGGTGGGACCAAGCACGGAATCGACAGCGCCGAGGGCATGCACGCGGGCGACATGCCCAACATCCACGTGCCAGCCTCTGGTGCGCTGGAAATCGAGGTGCTGAACACGCAGCTCAAGCTGGACGCCTTGCTGTTCGACGAAGACGGCGCGTCCATCGTGATCCATGACGGGCCAGATGACTATGCGTCCGATCCGGCAGGCGCGGCAGGCGCCCGCATCGCATGCGGCGTCATTGTGCAATGAAACTCCATATCCTTCCGTTATCAATGTGTTTTTCCGGGCACGGTCCCATCATGTAATCGTGCCGCAACCGGATTCGATCAATCCGCGGACGGCACGGGGGCACACATGACGGGCGATCGTTCGGTCGGGCCGGGGGTTTGCGGGCAAATGTTCCGTCGGACCGTAGAAGCGCAATGGCCATTGCCGCAGTTGACGTGCGAGAGAGGGGCTTTCCGGATGATTCGGCCATGGCCCGGCTTCGGTCGCAGGCAAACGGCACGGCTCATCGTCGTCCCATTCTGACCGAACACCTTGGCGCCTTGGGCCTCTGGCACCTGGGAGACGTCTTGGCGACGCCATTGCAAACCTGCAACTGGCCCAAAGGATTTCACGTTCGGATAGCCTTTTCGTCCCGCGCAAAAAAGTGGAGCATTCCGAGCAAGGGCTTCAGGTGGATGGAGTTGCCGGGAACGAATGCATGACGCCCCTTGATCAAGGCGGACAGTTCGTCACTGCCGTTGCGCGCAATAATCATCGTATCCGCACCTGTCGGTTCCACTACGGATATGCGCAGGCTGAACGCATCGGACTCTCCCTCCGCGGCCAGTTCGATATGTTCCGGTCGCATTCCGATCGATGCACACCGGCTGAGATCACGAAGACCGACATCGGGCAACTTCCAAGTCAGGCCGCCGGCAGTAATGAACTCCGGACCATCGTCAGTCGACCTGATCCGCCCTTCCAGAAAGTTCATCGCCGGCGATCCTATGAAGCCTGCGACGAACCTGTTCACGGGGCTGTCGAAAACGTCGAGCGGGCTGCCGACCTGCTCGACCCGGCCATTCCGCATCACGACAATCTTGTCGGACATGGTAATTGCCTCGATCTGGTCATGCGTGACGTAGACGGTCGTGGTTCCCAGCCTTTGCTGCAGTTCCTTGATCTCCGCCCGCATCCTGACCCTGAGCTTGGCATCCAGGTTCGAGAGTGGTTCGTCAAACAGGAACACGCTCGGGTTCCGGATGATTGCCCGGCCCATTGCCACCCTTTGCCGCTGACCTCCGGACAACTGCTTGGGATAGCGCTTCAGCAGATCCTCCAGGCCGAGTATCCTTGCAGTTTCGAGCACCCTCCTGTCCGTCTCCAAACGGCCGGCACCGCGCATCCGCAAAGGAAATCCCATGTTCGCGGCAACGGTCTTCTGGGGATAAAGCGCATAGTTCTGGAACACCATGGCGACGTCCCGATCCTTTGGAGGCAGGTCGTCGACGACCTTGCCCCCAACCTTGATGGATCCGCTTGTTGCGCGCTCAAGGCCCGCAAGCATCCTAAGCAGAGTGGACTTTCCGCATCCCGACGGGCCAACAAGAACCGCAAACTCGCCGTCTTCGATTTCAACGTTGACTTCCGAGACAGCCTGCACCTGTCCAAACGACTTGGAAATTTCCACGAATTGTACCCCCGCCATCCGTCATCTTCCTTCAGAATGGTGCGTTTCCCGAGCCTCAAGCACCGGATCCAGTGCCGACTCCCAGATCGAGGACACCGTCGAGGAACAAGCGAGGTCGTGCCGCGTTGCAAAATCGACTGCGGACTTCATGTCCTTCAGACCTGTACCTGACACGATGACTGCCACGACCATGCCCTTGCGGATGCGACCCGCTCCGGCTTCGGAAGCCAATGCAGCCAGAGCGTAGGCACCGCGAGGTTCGGCGAATATGCCTTCCTTCCCGGCGAGATCGGCCTGTGCCGCCAGTATCTGGCTCCTCGTCAAGCGGTGAAGATGCCCGCCTGAAGTTCCAATGGCCTCATTGGCCCAGACCGCGTCAAGAGGACGCGCACCCTTGCAGTCGGCCTGGCCTGCCATGTCGATGCCGACAAAATGGTCCTGCGGCTGTCCGGCAACAATTCGCGGCATTCGGTCAATCAAGCCGATTTCCCGGAGATCAAGGAAGCCTTCGCTCAGACCTCCCACGAGGCCACCGCCGCCGACCGGCGCTGCCACGACGTCGGGACAGCACCCCAGGTCTGCGCAAATCTCATAGGCAATGGTCTTGGCGCCTTCGACCATGAACGGGTTGACGGATCGCGCAGATGTCATCGGCACCAGCCCGTACTCCCTGCACAATGCCGGAAGTTCACGGACCGCGATCTCATATGGATCAAGCGCGTCGGCGGCATCAGGAGATCCGGCCTCGATTTCGAAGACCCGGGATCCATAGACATCCATCTGCCGCCGCTTCGCCACAGGCGTGTTCTCCGAAACCCAGACATAGGCGCTGGTTCCTGATCGTGCTGCGTATGCCGCCAGGGAATTCCCGACGTTGCCCGAAGACGTTGCCGCGAATCTCCTTCGGCCGAAGTGCATCGCCACGGAGATGCCGACGCTGACCTGCCGGTCCTTGAAGGAGCCCGTCGGATTGCAGCATTCCAGCTTGAAGTAGAGTTCGCAAGCTCCCAGCCTGCTCTCCAGATTGCTGGCCCGGACTATAGGCGTGTTGCCCTCACCCAACGATATTGCCGACGATGCGGAAGGAAGCGGCAGGAGTGCGCCGAAACGGGCGAAAATGTCTGCCGGTGTCCGCCATTTCCGTGCGAATTCACCTTGTTGGCGAACGGCTGCGTGTTCATATTTCAACTTCAGCTCCCCGGCACATTCCGGGCAACTGTATTGTTCCGTCAATGGCATGACTTGTCCACAATCGACACACTGAAGGCTGCTCAGCAATGCCCATTCCTTTCGTTGGCGAGCGAGGGAGCGATCCGGCGTCCGTCGCTGTAGACGGACAACGGGTCTCTGTAGGTCGAGATGTCCGCAAGCGGCGAGTTCTTCAGCACGACGAAGTCGGCCGAATGTCCGGCAGCTATTCGTCCGACCGTGCCTTCCAGTTTCAGCGCCCGCGCGGCGTTCAACGATGCCGACCGGACAACATCAATGTTAGACATGCCGGATCGGGCCATGAGTTCAAGCTCGATCCAAGTGTCCCCGAAAGGTGTGTCCCGGACGCCGGCATCCGTTCCGCAAATCATTGTGACGCCCAGATCGACAAGCTTCCGGAAGTTCTCGAGCATGACCTCGTGCTGGTCCAGCGCGTGCTGCGCCTCCGGGTTTCCCTGCATTCCTTCCCGCAAAAGCGTTCCATGCGCCCTCGTGGCGGTCGAAAGGTTCGGCATGACCGCCACCCCGCTGTCCGCAATGATCGCGGCAACCCCTGCATCGTAATGCCGCACGAGCCGGCCACAGCCGGACCGGCGGAAAAACGCGCAGTGTTCAAGGCTGTCGAACCGGGCAATGGCCGCCCGTTTCACGCTTTCCGCAGCGAGAACGTGCGCCGCACTTGCGACTTCATGCGAGCGTGCCTCCGCGGCGACCCGGCAGAACACCTCCTGGGAAAAGGCAACCTTCTCCGGAAAGGATCCCGGGGTCATGCCGCCCCCGCTCCCGATCAGCTTGATCGACCTTGCCCCGGCGGAGATCGACCGCGACACGGTCGCCGGGATTTCGTCCGGGCCCGACACGATGCCCCCGAAAATGCTCAAATGGCCTCCGGGAACAGTGATCGGCGGGCCGGAGAGCAGAAGCCGCGGCAGGGCGGGCAGATCCCGACAACGACGGAATCCCGTCAGAAGCTGCACGCTGGATCCGCAATCCCTCAGTGTCGTGACCCCGCTCAGGAGCATCGACCGGGCATTCCGGACGGCCCGTGCAAAGCGGTCCGAAGCAGGTTCGCGCCTGAACTCCCGGAGCGGGTCCGGACTGGCGGAAAACTCGAGATGCACATGGGTGTTTATCAGCCCTGGCATCATGTATGCGTTGCCCAGATCAATGTCCGGCTGCCGGGTCCCGGCCGCCAAAGCCGTCATTCGGTCACGGACAAGTTCGATGCGGCCTCCCACAAGTTCGACGGACCTGGGTTCGAAGCGCCCTGGCGGGTCGATCCACACGTTGTCGCAGTGGAGAACCATGGGGGCATGGCTGCCTGAAGCGACCATCGGTCAGCCCTTTACCGCGCCGCTGGTCAGCCCCGACACGAGGTATCGCTGCACGAAGAGAAAGAAAAGGACTGCCGGCAAGGCGAACACCACTGCAGCCGCCATCATCTCGTCCCAGGCAATGGCATACTGGGTTTCGAACGAGGTGAGTCCCACGGAGAAGACCCAGTTGCCCTGCGACGATATCAAGGTCCGCGCAAGGAAGAACTCGTCCCAGCCGGTGATGAAGCTCATGGCGACCACAACCACGAGCCCCGGCAGGGCCAATGGCAGCACGATCCGGTAGAACGCGCCGATGCGCGTGCAACCGTCAACCATTGCCTGCTCCTCGACTTCGACCGGAATTCGGTCAAAGAAGCCCTTCATGAGCCAGGTCGCCAGCGGCAGGACGAATGCGGCATCGGCAATGGCCAGACCGATCAGCGAGTTGTAGAGGCCGGTCTGACGAAAGATCACGTAGAGTGGAACGACAATCAGTGTCGCCGGAAGCAACTGGGAAAACAGTATGAAGATCGAGAACCCGGTCGTGGCGTGCGTCCTGAACCTGGACAACGCGTATCCGCCGTTGATCGCGACGAGCGTGCAGAAAACCGAGGTCGAGCTTGCGACAAAGGCGGTGTTCTTGAACCAGGTGAACACGTCACGTTCCGTGAAGATCCTGACATAGGCTTCAAGCGTAACGCTTGACGGAACGAGGCGCGGCGGCCATTCGAAGAGGCTCGCCGCCTCCAACGAAGACACGATCATCCAGTAATACGGAAAGAACACGATGCCCGCACAGGCCAGGGTCAGCACGAACAGGCCGGCGCTGGCCAGAATCGAAGTGGTCCGGGGATTCAAGCGTCCCTCCTCACATGGATGATCGCAAAGAAGTAGACGAGGCTGAACGCCAGCAGGATCAGCAGCAGAACCGTGCCGATCGCGGCAGCGTATCCGATCTTCTGGTAGGTGAACGCCGTATTGTATGTCAGGATGGACAGCGTCTCGGTCGCACGGGCCGGACCGCCGCCAGTCATCGCATAGATCATGGTCACGCGCCGGAACGAATTCAGGATCAGGATGAGGATCAGGATGACATTCACCGCGCGAAGTCCGGGAAGCGTGACGTGGATGAACCTTGAGAGTGCCCCGGCACCGTCGACCATCGCAGCTTCGTACTCTTCCCGCGGAATGGTCTGAAGCCCGGCCAGGAGGATCAGCAGGGCGAGCGGGAACTGGTGCCAGCTGGTGATCAGGACGAGCGCCGGCATGGCAAGGTCGGCCCTAGCCAGCCAGGCAACGGGCGCATCAAGGAATCCCGCTTCGACGAAGAAGTAGTTGATGACCCCGTACTGGGCGTCGAGCATCCATATGAAGATCAGAACCGCCACGACTTCCGGGACCGCCCAAGGGAGGATGAATATCGTCCGGATCATGCCGCGAAGCGGCAAGGACCGGTTCAGCAGCAATGCGAACGACAAGCCAAGCGCGTACGTGCAGCTCATCGAGGCGATGCCATAGTAGACGGTCACCTTCAGCGAATTCCAGAAGAACGGATCGGAAAGCAGGACCTCGTAGTTCGCAAGTCCGATGTAGCGCCCGGCATTGTAGTTCAAGATGCGCGTGTTGAAGAAGCCGAGCAGTATTCCCTGTGCAATCGGCCAGATTAGAATCACGGACATCACGATCGCAGCCGGGGTCAGCAACCAAAGCGGCAGCAGTTCGGGATGACTCAATCTGCGGACCAAAACACGCTTCACAAGAGCATCCCTGAAACGATCGGCAATTCCGTGTTCGCGAAGCCCTGGCCGCCGCCGCCAGCCAGGGCCTCTCCCGAAACTTCGGGAGAATCTAGAGGGTCTTCGTCCAGTTCTCCAGTTGCCGCTGGAGGTCGTCGAGCCCTTCCTCGACCGACGCGGCTCCAGAGTAGATCCTCGACAACCCATCGACGACGATCTGCCTGAACTCGGCAGCCTGGATTTCATACCCGGGCGGCGCATAGCCGATTCCGCCAGGATACTTCGCCGCGATCTCCGCCATGGTGCCGGCCCATGGCACCTCGGCAAGAAACGCTTCGCTCGGCTCGACGATCGTGCCCGGAATCTGCACCAGGTCCTCAAGATACCTTTGCTGCGCGGCCGGATCGTAGAAGACGTTCAGCATCTTGCAGGCATCTTCCGGATGGGGAGAATCCTTGGGGATGACGTAAAACGCTCCACCGGTGATCGCGGCATGGGTCGGCGTCGGCATGACCTCGAAGGTAACGTGTTCGACAAGGTCCGGATTGATGGTCTTGACCGTGCTGACCACCCATGGGCCATCGAAGAGCATCGCAACCTTGCCGTCGGCGAACATCTGGCGCACGGTCTTGGAGCCAAGGCCCTTCGGGCT
>VXPN01000084.1:0-4819 GCA_009839535.1 Boseongicola sp. SB0662_bin_57
GGCCGCGACGTCAGGAACTGGCCATTGCTGATGGGGCCGGGCGACTCCTGGTACGCAAAGCCCGATGCGGGTGGCTGGATCGTTTCGGCAGCCGAGGAGGACCCGATGGAGCCGATGGATGCATGGGCGGACGACATGGTGCTCGCTGAGGGCCTGGCGCGCTATGAGCCATACGTGACCGAGCCGGTGGTGCGCATGGAAGCCAACTGGGCGGGCCTCAGAACCTTCGCGCCGGATCGCGCGCTCGTCATCGGCGAGGCGCCCGGCCACCCGGGCTTCTTCTGGATGGCAGGCCAGGGCGGATACGGGTTCCAGACCGCCCCTGCGGCGGCGGCGCTCCTGGCCGACCTCGTGCTGGACAGGGTGCCGTCATTGCCTGCCGACGTGGTTGATTCTCTCCGGCCGTCGCGCTTCTGCAGGTGAAGACACGCAACTGGTTCGAGACGAACGGTTGCGGCAACGCGATCTGCGGCCTTCGCGGCAGGAATCACTGTGGCGCCTCCGCAGTCAGTTCAGGTCCCTGATCGAGACGACGATGTCGCGCACCGCCTTCAAGGGGTCGGGCGCGCGATGGATGGGGCGGCCGATGACCACATGGTCGGCGCCGTCCCGGATGGCATCGACCGGCGTCGCGACCCGCTTTTGGTCACCGGGGTCCGTGCCGCTCGGTCGCACTCCGGGCGTGACGATCAGCTTGCCATTGGCTTCAGGCAACGCACGGATTGCGCGGATTTCAAGCGGCGAGGCAATGACGCCGTCGGCTCCCGCCTCGAACGCCCTTGCGGCCCGCTCGGTCGCGAGTTCGGCAATCTCTCCCGGCTTCGTCTGTGCAGCATCAAGGTCGTTTCGGTCGAGCGACGTGAGAAACGTGACCGCAAGGACGCGCGTTGCGGAATCTGCCGCCCCTTCACAGGCGGCGCGGACCACGTGCGGATCTCCGTGGACGGTCAGGAAGTCGATGCCGGAACGGCCAAGGCCGCGCGTGGCAGCCTCGATCGTTGCGCCTATGTCGAAGAGCTTCATATCCAGGAAAATGCGCTTGCCATGATCCTGCTTTAGCTCGTTCGCCAGCGCGAAGCCGCCACCCGTCAGCATGCCAAGCCCGATCTTGTAGAAGGACACGCTGTCGCCAAGACGCGCGGCGAGATCAAGACCCGCGAGCGCGTCCGGGACGTCAAGCGCGACAATCAGGCGATCGTCAGACTGGATCATGGGTGCCGCCTAGATGCTTCCTGCGCCGAGGGCAAGGGCCGCGCGTCCCGCGGTTGGTTTTGCATGACGATTCCCAGGGTCGCGCGAAATGATGCATGCAGGCGCCATGACGCTTGCATGGCTCCCGCAATTCGGAAGGCCGAACAGATCGACGCGGCTTGCCGAACCAATGCCGGGATTGCGCACGCCGATGCGCTCCCCGCGCTACCGGATGATGTTAGGCCGGAATTTCAGCCTTGTGCGGCGTTCCTTTGGCAGGTGACGGTTGAGCCGCCGGTTGACGAGGCCGAATGATCCGATCAGGATCAGGGTCAGCAGGATGAAATAGAAGGCCACGATCGGGTAGGGAATGAACGGGTTGAACGTCTTGTCCGCAAAGTAGTTCGCGTAGTAGAGGGCGTCGCCCTGCTGTCTCCATGTCGGGAACCCGGAAAAGAAGACCAGCGTCGTTGCGTGAAAGAGAAATATGGCCTCGTTGGTGTAGGCTGGCCATGCGAGCCTCATGGTCGTCGGCCAGATGATGGAGACGAACCTCTTCCACCCCGTGAAACCGTAGGCATCCGCCGCCTCGACCTCGCCGCGAGGCACCGTGCGCAATGCGCCAAAGAAGATCTCCCCGGAATAGGCGGCGGTGTTCAGCACGAGTACGATCAGGGCGCCGGCCTGCGCTGACGTGAGCCAGGGCATGTAGCCCGCCTGCTTGATGCGCAGGAAGATGAAATAGGCCAGGAAGAACTGGATGAAGAGCGGCGAGCCGCGAAAGACGAGAACGAACCACTCGGCAGGCTTCCTGATCCAGGGGCTGGCGGACGTCTTGCACAGCGCCACCGCGTTGGCGATGAAGAAGCCGACAAGCAATGCGAGAAGGCCGAAATAGACGTTCCAGATGAGCCCCGAACCGATCAGGGTGAATTGCTGGCACAGGTCGAAACCTTCGCGCGGCAGGAGGCGCTCGCCGATGCCGACCGCACGCAGGCCGTAGTCCTGGATGGTTTGCCAGCAGCTCATGCCGTTGCCCCGATCGTGGCCTGTCCGTGGCTGAGCCGGCGCGTGAGCCTTGACAGGACGACTTCGCTGAGCCTGGTGAAGGCAAGGTAGAACACCAGCAGCGCGAGGAAGTACCAGAGCCGCCAGTCGCCATGCGGGTAGTCGGAGAAGCGCGCCTGTTTCGTGCCGCCCAGCTCGCGCGCCCAGTAGACGATGTCTTCAACGCCGAGCAGGAAGAGCAGGGGCGTCGCCTTGATCAGGAGCATCCAGAGATTGGACAGGCCGGGGAGCGCGTAGATCCACATTTGCGGGACGAGCACGTGCCAGAATGCCTGGCGGCGCGTCATGCCGTAGGCTTCCGCCGTCTCGATCTGTCCGCGCGGCACCGCCTGCATCGCGCCGTGGAGCACGTTCGCGGCAAAAGCGCCAAAGACGATCGCGAAGGTCAGGACGGCGAGAAGGAAGCCGTAGACTTCGTGCACCCATTGCGGCGCGTTGCCCAAGGGCAGCTTGGCCGCACTGCAGACGACGAAGTCGTTGCCCTGCCAGATCCTGTCGGTCCAGTCCGGACACAGATACTGGTGGCGCAGGAACTCGAAGCCCTGGTCAAGCGCAATGACGAAGAAGAGAAAGAACGCGATGTCCGGCACGCCGCGCACGATGGAGATGTATGTCGTGCCGAACCAGCGAAGCGGCAGGAACTGGCTCCGCGCCGCCGTCGCGCCGCCGAAGCCGAAGAGCAGGGCGGTGGGAGCGGTGACCGCCAGGAGGACGAGGACGGTGACAAAGGACCAGTAGAACCCGAAGTGCTTGCCCGTCGTCAGGTAGCACGCCATCCACCTTGCGGTGTCGAGCGTCGGAGGATCGGCGCAGAACCCGAAAATCGACCCGTCTCCCGCTAACGCGCCCGGGCCTGGTCCGGCCGGACGCGTCCAGCCGGATCATGCTTGCACGCCCCGACAGGTTCGTTGCAGGGCGTGCAGCAAGGCTTGCGGATCAGAACGGTTCGCCGATTTCCCATTTCACGATCAGCGCGTTCAGGGATCCGTCGTCCTTCATGGACTGGATGGCCATGTTGAACTTTTCCTTGAGTTCGGTGTCGCTTTCCCGGATGCCCATGCCGACGCCACCACCGATGAGCTCGGTCCTTGCCAGGAAGACGAGGTCGGCGTCTTCAGCCTCGATCGGCGTCAGGTAGGACTTGTCGGCCAGGACCGCATCAGCCTCGCCGGTCTTGACGGCGGCGATCGTCTCTTCGGGCGTGGCGAACTCCACCAGCGTCCATCCCTTCTCGGCGATGAACGCGGCCTGGATCGTGTTGGTCTGCGCTGCAAGAACGGCGCCTTCCACGTCGACGTCGTCGGACATTGCGAGGTAGGCGGACGGATCCGGCTGGCTGTAGTTCTGGGTGAAGTCGATGACCTGGTCGCGTTCGGCGGTGATCGACATGCCGGCGATGATCGTGTCGTAGTTCCCCGAAACGAGGTTGGGGATGATCGAATCCCAGTCGTTGGTCACCCATTCGCAGGTGAGTTCCGCGCGCCTGCAGAGCTCATCGCCCAGTTCGCGCTCGAAGCCGTCGACTTCACCGGCATCGTTGAGAAAGTTCCATGGAGGGTAGGCGCCCTCGGTGCCCATGCGGATGACGGAATGGCTGCCGGCATGGGCAAGCCCGGCGCCGAGTGCGAGCGCCGCGATGGTCAGGATGAGTTTCTTCATTTTTTGGTCTCCCTATGCAATGTTGGTTTCCTTGCCGTGTTGCTGTCAGGCCGCGCGGACGTGACTCAGGAACTGCCGCAGTCGTTCGGTCCTTGGCGCGTCAAAGAGGGCGTCGGGCGAGCCCTCTTCCTCGATGCGGCCTTCATGCAGGAACAGGACGTGGTCGGAGACGTCTCGCGCCATCGTCATGTCGTGAGTGACAAGCAGCATGGTCCGGCCCTCCTCGGCGAGCGACTTTATGACCTTCACGACTTCCTGCTCAAGTTCGGGATCGAGCGCCGATGTCGGTTCGTCAAAGAGAAGCGCCCTGGGCTCCATGCAGAGCGCGCGCGCTATGGCGGCCCTTTGCTGCTGTCCGCCCGAAAGCTGCGCCGGGTAGGCGTCGCACTTGTCGCCGATGCCGACCCGCTGAAGATACCGCCGTGCCGCATCGTCCACGTCGGCGCGATTCCGCTTGAGAACTGTTACGGGCGCCTTCATCACGTTCTGGAGGACCGTGAGATGCGCCCAGAGATTGAACTGCTGGAACACCATTGACAGGTTCGTGCGGATGCGCGTGACCTGAACCCGGTTTGCCGGCCTGCGGTTCGCGCCCTCGCCGCGCCAGGAGATCGGCTCGCCTTCGAAGACGATCCCGCCTTGCTGGCTGTCCTCCAGCAGGTTGATGCAGCGAAGCAGCGTGGACTTGCCTGATCCCGACGAGCCGATCAGCGACACGACATGGCCCTTTGGCGCAGCCATAGAGACGCCGCGCAGGACTTCGAGCGTGCCGAAGCTCTTGTGCAAGTCGCTGACTTCGATGACGGGTGTGCTTGCGTCTGGCACGTGCGGCGGGATCTCCTTGCTCTCCAGTGTCGAAGTAGGGCGGAAATTCGCTGCTTGTGCAACGGCTAATTCGGCC
>VXPN01000084.1:4919-12199 GCA_009839535.1 Boseongicola sp. SB0662_bin_57
CTCCAGTGTCGAAGTAGGGCGGAAATTCGCTGCTTGTGCAACGGCTAATTCGGCCTTTGCCGTGCCGGACACGGGTCTGGATCAAGGGCGCAAATTCCCGTCGTGCAAATGCGGCGCAGGATGTGGCGGGACACAGGCACGCCATCTTGGCCCGGTTTCGCCGTGCGGCCATGTCCGGAGTCGGCGTCCTTGCCCGGCCCCTTGCGCCGTTGCGGGCCGCTGCCCATATGCAAAGCAAGGCCCATGGATGCATGCCTTGAAGAGGGTGCTGACAAGCGGGCGCTTGTAAAGGAGAAGACCAATGGACTTGCAAAGGTTCACCGAGCGGGCGCGCGGCTTTCTGGAGGCTGCGCAGACCATGGCAACCCGGGAAGACCATCAGCGACTGGCGCCGGAACACCTCCTGAAAGCACTGATGGACGATGAAGAGGGACTGGCCTCGAACCTGATCCGTGCGGCCGGTGGCGCGCCCGAGCGCGTCGTGGAAGCCGTCGACCAGGCCCTTGCCGGAAATCCGCAGGTCTCGGGCGATGCCGGGCAGGTCTACACGGACCAGCAGACCATCAAGGTTCTTGACGAGGCGCAGAAGATCGCCAGGAAGGCCGGCGACAGCTACGTGCCGGTGGAACGCGTCCTCACTGCACTTGCCGTCGTGCGTTCAAAGGCGAAGGAGGCGCTGGAAGCCGGGAACGTCAGCGCCCAGGCGCTGAATTCGGCGATCAACGATCTCCGGAAGGGGCGAACCGCCGACACCGCTTCGGCCGAGGACGGCTATGATGCGCTGAAGAAGTACGCGCGTGACCTTACGCAGGCCGCCGCCGAAGGGAAGATCGACCCCATCATCGGGCGTGACGAGGAAATCCGGCGGACGATGCAGGTGCTGTCGCGCCGGACCAAGAACAATCCGCTGCTCATCGGCGATCCCGGCGTTGGCAAGACCGCGATCGCGGAAGGTCTCGCGCTCAGGATCGTCAACGGTGACGTGCCCGAGAGCCTGCACAACAAGAGACTTCTTGCGCTGGACATGGGCGCGCTCATTGCCGGGGCCAAGTATCGCGGCGAGTTCGAGGAGCGCCTGAAGGGCGTGCTGAACGAGGTGACCGCCGCTGCGGGCGAGGTGATCCTGTTCATCGACGAGATGCACACGCTGGTCGGCGCCGGCAAGGCGGACGGCGCGATGGACGCGTCGAACCTCCTGAAGCCGGCCCTTGCCAGGGGAGAGCTGCACTGCGTGGGGGCCACGACGCTCGACGAGTACCGCAAGTACGTCGAGAAGGATGCGGCGCTCGCGCGGCGGTTTCAGCCCTTGATTGTCGACGAGCCGACGGTGGAGGACACCGTGTCCATCCTGCGTGGCATCAAGGAGAAGTACGAACTTCACCACGGGATCCGGATCAGCGACCGCGCCCTTGTCGCCGCCGCGACGCTCAGCAATCGGTACATCACCGACCGTTTCCTGCCGGACAAGGCGATCGACCTTGTCGACGAGGCGGCATCGCGGCTTCGCATGGAGGTGGATTCGAAGCCCGAGGAGCTTGACGCGATCGACCGCCAGATCCTCCAGCTGCAGATCGAGGCGGAGGCGCTGAAGAAGGAGGACGACAAGGCGTCCAAGGATCGGCTGGACAAGCTCGAGCGCGAACTTGCCGAGCTTCAGCAGAAGTCCGCATCGATGACGACGGCCTGGCAGGCCGAGCGGGACAAGCTTGAGGGCGCACGCATCGTGAAGGAGCAGCTGGATCGTGCCAGGGCCGAGCTTGACCAGGCAAAGCGCGAGGGCAACCTGCAGCGGGCGGGAGAGCTGTCATACGGCATCATTCCAGGTCTCGAGAAGCAGATTGCCGATGCCGAGGCGGCTGACGACCATGTCATGGTCGAGGAGGCGGTCGGCCCGGAACTCATTGCCGAGGTCGTCGAGCGCTGGACCGGGATTCCCACCTCGAAGATGCTCGAAGGCGAGCGCGAGAAGCTGCTCCGCATGGAGGATGAGCTCGGAAGGCGCGTGATCGGCCAGGCATCGGCCATTGGCGCCGTGTCGAATGCCGTGCGCCGGGCGCGCGCCGGGTTGCAGGACGAGAACCGGCCGCTTGGATCGTTTCTCTTTCTGGGACCCACGGGCGTTGGGAAGACCGAGCTGACCAAGGCGCTGGCCGAGTTCCTGTTCGATGATGATCGCGCGATGGTGCGGATCGACATGAGCGAGTTCATGGAAAAGCACTCGGTGGCAAGGCTGATCGGCGCTCCTCCGGGATACGTGGGCTATGACGAGGGCGGCGTGCTGACCGAAGCGGTCCGGCGGCGGCCCTATCAGGTGATCCTGTTCGACGAGATCGAAAAGGCGCACCCCGAAGTGTTCAACGTGCTGTTGCAGGTGCTTGACGACGGCATCCTGACGGACGGCCAGGGCAACAAGGTGGATTTCAAGCAGACGCTTGTCATCCTGACGTCAAACCTCGGATCGCAGGCGTTGAGCCGGTTGCCCGACGGTGCTGATGCTGTCCAGGCGCGGCGGGACGTGATGGAGGCCGTGCGCAACCATTTCCGTCCCGAGTTCCTGAACCGGCTGGACGACATGATCGTCTTCGACCGGCTGACGCGGGAGGACATGGACGGGATCGTCGAAATCCAGCTCGACCTGCTTCGAAAGCGGCTTGCCAGGCAGAACATCAAGGTCGATCTTGAAGGGTCGGCGTTGAAGTGGCTTGCGGACGAAGGCTACGATCCGGTCTACGGAGCCCGGCCCTTGAAGCGGGTCATCCAGAACGCGCTTCAGAACGAACTGGCCGAGATGCTGCTTGCCGGAGACCTGGGTGACGGGCAGACCGCAAATGTGAGCGCGGGACCGGAGGGATTGATCATCGGCGGTCGGGTCGCGAGTTCGAACCGAGCAGCGCCCGCTGACGCGGTCTTGCACTGAGGCATGCCCTTGGTGATGCCAGGTCCGGTCTCGGTCCGGCGTGCAAGGCGTGGTGCGTGACGGATCCCGGATCCGGTCGCACCTGTCATAGCGCCTCCGCCTTGACGAGCGAGTGCACGTCATCCACGCGGGCCGCGTCGAGGTCGTCTTCGGTGATGCCGAACTCTTCGCCCAGCAAGCTCTCGATGCCATTGACGAGGGCCAGCGCGTCGAGGCCATAGTACCTCATGAGATAAGGCCGTGATCCGCCGTGCGCGTAGGTGTCTCTCAAGCCCAGGCGCATGAGCCGCTTGCCCGCGCCCGCGTCCGCCATCACTTCTGCCACAAGCGAACCGATGCCGCCTTCGGTC
The DNA here is from genome assembly GCA_009839535.1 of Boseongicola sp. SB0662_bin_57. Classification (GTDB taxonomy): domain Bacteria; phylum Pseudomonadota; class Alphaproteobacteria; order Rhodobacterales; family Rhodobacteraceae; genus JAJEFO01. Next base: position 8,187 of record VXPN01000084.1, read on the forward strand.
ACATGGTTCTCAAGCGTGACCACTCCGTGCGTCACGCTGTTGACGTGATCCAGAAGAGCCTCAGCGTCGAAGGGCTTGATGGTGTGCAAGTGCAGGTGCCGGATCGAGAGGCCCGCCTTGGCGAACGCGGCGCGAGCCCGCATGGCCTCTTCCGTGCAGATCCCGGACGTGACGACGAGAACGTCGGCACCTTCGGACAGCACGCGAATCTCTCCCACCCTGATCGGCGCATCGAACAGGCGAGGCACCGAACCGCGCAGGACACGGCACCAGACCGGGCCGTCAATGCCGTCGGCGGCCGCACAGATGGATTCCACTTCCGTCGCGTCGCCGCACTCCAGAACCGTCATGTTCGGGATCGAGCGCATGACGCTGATGTCCTCAATCGACTGGTGCGTCATGCCGCCCGGGGTCGTCACGCCAGGAAGAAACCCCATGAGCCTGACCTTGCGCCGGGGATACGCAATCGATGCGACCAACTGGTCATAGGGACGCCGGTACATGAAGACGCCGAAGGTGTGGACGAAGGGGCGATACCCGGCGAGGCCGAGGCCGCCTGCAAAGCTCATCATGTTCTGCTCGGCCATGCCAAGCGAGAGGAACTGTTCCGGATGGCGGTCGCGGAAGCCGTCGATCTCGCAGGACGATGTCAGGTCCGCAGAGAGGCAAAGGATCTCGTTGGGGTACCGTGTTGCATGTTCTTCGAAGGCACGCGCATAGGGGCGGCTGACCATTTCGACCATCAGTGCGTTCCCTCACAGGCAACAGGGTCGACGCGAAGCGACCGGGCGATCTCCCTGTTCATTCTGGATCGTTCCTCCTCGGACTTGAAACGGACGTAGTGCAGGCCCGGAAAGCGCAGCTGGAGACTGGGCATTCCGCGAAAGGGAGACGAGTTCGCAAGTATGATCAGCGGCTTGCCACGGTGGGGCGTTTTCGCGGCTTCGCGAATCTGATCGGGCTTGTGGGCGTCGACCCGGACAGCCACACCGCCGAACTGCTCGATCTTGGACTTGATGTCGCCGACGTCCATGACGTTCGACATGGCACCGTCGCATTGCTGTCGGTTGACGTCCATGATGGCGTAGAGGTTGTCGATGCGATGGTGGGCCGCGGCCGCGATGGCCTCCCAGGTCTGGCCTTCCTGGACCTCGCCGTCGGACATGAAGACCCAGGTGCGCCCCCGCTCGCCACGGCGCTTGCGGCCCCAGGCAAGGCCCGCCGCCGTGGAAAGGCCGATTCCGAGCGTGCCGTTGTGCACTTCCATGCCGGGGCTGTGCTCCGCCCCGATCATTTCCACGGACGATCCGTCCTTGTTGAACATGTCGAGGCCTTCGGGCGCCATGCGCCCGACCTCGATCAGCGTGGCATAGGCAACGAGAGCGTAATGTGCCGGCGCGATGAACAGCCTGTCGAACTCCGGTTCAGCCGGTCCGTTGTATCCGGAACCCGTCTGATAGGCGTCATTGCCAAGGGCGGGGACGCCGGCGAACGGTCTGGGGATCATTGGGAGCGTGGGTTCCCCGAGGTTCAGCTCCTCGTTGTAGAGCCAGGCCATCTGCTCGGCGGCCGAGCAGGCCTGGCTCAGATATCCGCCGTTGTTTCGAATCGCGTGCTCGAAGACCCTGCGCCTGATGCCAAGCGCAATCTCCTCCGTGGATCTTTCGTTGCGCATGTTGCACCCCCAGGCGGTTTACAAATGTCACTATATCAGTCATATGCAAAAGACAAGCACCTTGGCGCAAAGGGGAGGCGCAATGCGCTATACCGCCGCCCATTGGGGCGCCTACGCATTCGACGACAGCACGGGCCTTCGTCCCCTCGCAGGCGATCCGGCACCGTCGCGCATCGGGCGTGGGTGGCTCTCGGCGGCGACGAACGAAAAGGGACGAGTTCTCACGCCCGTCATCCGGAAAGGTTGGCTTGAAGGCGACCGAGGTGCCGGCCGGTCATCGGACGACTTCGTCCGCGTGTCTTGGGACGAGGCGGTGCGGCGTGTTGCGGAGGAACTGGGCCGGGTGCGAGCGACGCACGGGAACGGCGCGATATTTGCCGGCTCCTACGGTTGGTCGAGTGCGGGACGATTTCACCATGCACAAGGCCAGCTTCGCCGGTTTCTCAATTGTTTCGGGGGATTTGTAGGGTCGCGAGAAACCTATTCGCACGCGGCTGCGGAAGTCCTGTTCCCGTACATTCTGGGAATGAGCCAGAGGCAGCTTCAGGACAGCGTGACCAGCATCGAGGAAGTTGCGGAGCATTGCGAGCTCTTGCTGGCCTTCGGCGGGGTTTCCGGTCGCACGGCGCAGATCACGGCGTCGGGCTCGAGCTATCACGAGATCCCGGACTGGCTTGACCGCTTGTCGGCGGGCGGAACGCGGCTTGTTTCGGTTTCGCCGCAAAGGAGCGATCTTGCGGGCGCCGAGTGGGTGTCGATCCGGCCTGGAACCGATACCGCGCTGATGCTGGCGCTGACCTTTGAGATCGTTGCCTCCGGACGCGAGAATCGCGCGTTTCTCGATCGATGCACGAGCGGATGGCCGCAGTTTCGAGCGTATCTGGCTGGCGAGACCGATGGAGTGGCGAAGTCTGCCAACTGGGCCGCCCCGGTGTGCGATGTTGCCGCAGAGAGGATCCGGGCGCTTGCCCATGAACTGGCCGGCAAGCGCAGCATGATCGCTGTGGCCTGGGGCCTCCAGCGGGCGGATCATGGAGAGCAGCCGATCTGGGCGGCCCTGGCGCTGGCATCGGTTCTGGGCCAGATCGGCCAGCCGGGCACAGGATTCTCGTTTGGCTACGGATCGACGTCACCGGTGGGACGCCCCACACGGCTCATCCCATGGCCCGCCCTGCCCCAGGGGCAAAACGCGGTTGGAGACTTCATCCCCGTTGCTCGATTTGCCGACATGCTGACGCATCCGGGAGCTGACTATCCGTACAGCGGCGAGACGCGAACCTATCCGGATGTCCGGCTGGTGTATTGGGTGGGCGGCAACCCGTTTCACCATCATCAGGACTTGCGCCGCCTGGAGGCGGCCTGGACCCGTCCCGACACCATCATCGTTCACGAGCACGCCTGGACTGCGTCAGCACGTCGGGCCGACTTCGTTCTGCCCGCGACGACGCCGCTGGAACGCGACGACATAATGATGAACCGCCGAGATCCACGCCTCATCTACATGTCCAAGCTCTTGTCGCCGATGGGGGAAGCGCAGCACGACTACGAGATTTTCCGTCGGATCGCGCAACACCTGGGCTTCGAAGACCGGTTCACGGAGGGCCGGGAAGTCGGCGCCTGGCTGCGCCACTTGTGGGAGCTTGCCGCGGAAGTTGCCGCGAGACATGGCTTTGGGTTGCCGGACTTTGATCGGTTTCGAGAAGAGGGCGTGTTTGCCGTGCCCGGCGCCGAAGAACATCGTCGCCTGATGCGCGACTTCGTGGATGATCCGGAACGCGCGCCTCTGGCGACGGAAAGCGGGCGGATCACGCTTTGCAATGAAACGATCGCCGGGTTCAGGCTGAACGATTGCCCGGGCCATCCAGCGTGGCTGCCGCCGGTGGAATCCCTGCTGGATGCGCCGGAAGGCGCCATGCACCTGATCTCCGGTCAGCCGGACACCCGGCTGCACGCGCAGAACGACCTGGGGAGCGAGGCGCTGAACGACAAGATCAAGGGGCGGGAGCCGGTGCTGATGCATCCGGCGGCAGCGTCCGCACGGGGTCTTGCCGAGGGCGACGTCGTGCGCCTGTCCAATGCGCGCGGGGCGTGCCTGGCCGGCTTGCGGCTGAGCGAGGACATCCGGCCGGATTGCATCGCGCTCGCCACGGGGGCCTGGTTCGACCCCCAGGTTGTCAGCGGCGAGTGGCTGGAGGTACATGGCAATCCGAATGTCCTGACCATCGACAAGGGGTGTTCGGAGCTCAGCCAGGGCAACATTGCGCACACGGCGCTGGCATGCGTTGAGGCCTGGAACGGACCGCTGCCCGCGCTCTCGATCGATCGACCGCCCCGGATC